>NZ_PZKN01000007.1 GCF_003046795.1 Desulfonatronum sp. SC1
TTTTAAGCGTGAACATCTTTGAACGAAATCCATTATTACAGATAGTTGGAAATTACAGCTACGAAAACGAAGTTCGGTCAAACACTAACCAGTTGAGTTTCTTTGATTAAACGTTGGGACACTAGTGAAAAGTTGTAGGAAAAAATAATCTGTCTTTCTGAGGGTAATGCGCTAAATTGTGAGGCCAAGTATGCGTATTGTAAAAGTTTTATGCACCGGCAATCTCATCCATCATTTATCGGCAAGGCCGGTGGTTTGCAATATGTTAACCGCTCAAAACGGTTGAAAAGATGGAACCGCCTATAGACGGCGTTAACAATGTAGAGATCGTAATGTGCCCAATTGTGTGATTGATCTACAGAAGGTGTGTTCACAAAAGAATCCGGGATAGGTCGAATACGATGAAAATCCCTGTACTGAAAAACGAGCAAATCCGTACCCCCTCAACCAATCCCGACTGAATCACTCAACTTCCCCCCCAAAAAACATCCATCATCCCTCTCCAACCCCGCACCCTTCTCAAACCGCTCCAATCTCTCCCGCAGCGAATCAAGTATGGCTTTTATCTCCGGAGAGGCCTGGGGCAGGGTTTGGGCCTGGGTGATGGTTTGGCGGCAGTGGTGCAGCAGGGAAGTAAGTTCGGTGTTGGAGTCGCGGATGATGTCCTCGCGCAGCTTGGGCACGGTGACGTCGTGGATGAAACCTTCGTAGCCCTGGACCTGTCCGTCTTCCGAGCGGAGAAAGGTGGTCATTTCCTCCACCCAGACCATCCTGCCGGACTTGGTTCGGACCCGATAGGGCGACAATTTTGTTGATCTTAAGTTTGGATCAAGGCTGTACACGTCCACTTCGTTTTTCACGAAGCTCTTGTCTTTCGGATGGATCAATTCGGCATAGGTCAGGTTGCCGGACAGGAAGTCAACCTTATTCCACCCGAGCAGGGTTTCGACGTTCTCTGAGACGTATTCCACGCTCCATTGGGCGTCGTTCCTCCAGACAAAGGCCACCACCGGGCTATGGGCCACGACTTCCTGGAGGCAGCTCATTTCGCGTTCTCTCGATTTGTCGGCCGTGATGTCCGTGATGGTGGCCAGGGAACCGAAGTATTCGTCTTGATTATACAGGGGGCAGGCGGAAACCCGGACCCAGATCGTCCGCCCTGTGCGGTGGGTCTGGCGGATCTCGTAGCGGCTGCACAACCCTTGCCGACGTTGCTCCAGGTGTTCCAGCACGGCGGGAATGTCCTCGGGATGGATGAAGTCGATCAGGGGGCGGCCTTCCAGGTCTTCTTTCTTGTAGCCGAGCATGGCTGCGGCCTTGGGGTTGACGTAGGTGATCACACCTTGGTCGTCCACGATGCGGATGCCTTCGTTGGCCAGCTCGACAATAGTTCGGTACTGGGCTTCGGTGAACTCCAGGCGGCTTTTGAGGAAGTGCTGTTCCGTGACGTCGTGCAAGGTGATGATCAGGCCGGAAATGCCTGATTCGTCCCGGTATGGGATGCAGTTTGCCAGGAGCTGCCGCTGGCCTGCTCCGGGGACATCCTTCCAGCACAGCGTGCTGACGTATTCCCCGGCCAAGGCTCTTTCCATGCACGGATGAACGTCGCGAGCAAAGATGTCCTGCGCATGAATGTCCACGGTGGAGCGGCCCAGGAGCTGGTCTTCTCGGGTGCCGTGCAGCTTCAGGTAGGCCTCGTTGGCGATGCGGTAGACGTAGTCGTTGTCCACAAAAGCCTGGGCGTCGCTGGAGGCGGATATGGTCCGCTGGAAGCGGTGCAACTCGCGCTCCAGCCTGATCCTGTTCGAGCTTTCAACCTGGGCCTGCTGCCTGGTTCGCGCCAGCTCATCTGATTTTTGGCTGAGACGGAGTTCCAGTTCTTCGTGCATTCGGATCAGGCATTGTTCCAGGAGCAGCATGTCCGTGACATCCAGCATGGTCAGCTCGAGCTGTTCCTGGCCATCCGCGAAAGCGGCCAGAGGCTCCGCGTGAAGCAGCGCCCAGCGGATATCCACGGCTTGTGACCAGGCCGCGTCCAGTGGCATGTTTCGCCTAGTGCTGCGCATGAATGGAAAAAGGATATCCCTGGGAGGTGGGCCACGAAGGGCCGAATTCAAAAACCGCAGCAGCTCCGGACGCTGGTCCGGCTGAACATGGCTGAGCAGGCGCTTGGTGGTGGGAGCAACGGGGGTGGTATACCCGAGTAGGCGAAAGATGGACGTGGACCAGCGATGGGCCTGGGTGAGGCTTGTGATCTTCAGGTTGCCGATGAACTGGAGCGTGATCGGAAGGGTTTGGAGGCGAGCTTCGTCTTGCGGTGGCTGAAATGACGGTTTTGCGGCTGGGGCTGCCAGAGACCGGGGAAAGAAGAACAGGTGAAAGGGCTCCGTGTGCAGGGCATGGGAAATTTTTTCGATGCTTTGAAATGAGGGAGAGACCTGACCCAGCTCAATGCGGCTGAGGTACTGCTCGCAGATTTCCGCGGCCTGAGCCAGCTCCCTTTGTTTGAGCAGGTTGATCCTGCGCAGATATTTGATCCGCTCTCCGAAGAGCTGGGCGAGCATCCGGCACTCCTTATGTATCTGATGAGCCATACATACAGGATTGCCGGAATAAGGGAACAACCTCAGAGGTTGAATTTATGACGTTTTCGTTTAACCTGCTGGCATGTTGTGTAATACTTCGTTCGGTGTGCCGATTGTGGATCAGAATATGCCTTGGAGCGCATAAAATACCACTACGGCGGACCGGCCCGTGGTTGCCTGGGCTATCACGCAAGAACGATCTGGCGATCAGCAGGAGAAGATCAGCGTCCGATCGGAGGTGTCCTGAATGCGGAAGTCGGCGGCTTCGATTTCTTGGCGCAGGGCGTCGGCTGTGGCGAAGTCCTTGTCGCGTCGGGCGGTTTCGCGTCGGGCGCAGAGGTCTCGGACGTGGTCCGGTAGGTCGGATGGGCGGAGGGGAACTTCGGTCCAATCCACTAGGCCCAGGACTGCGTCCAGGTACCGGAAGAGATCGACGCAGGCCGCGGCTTCCTGGGTGGAGAGGCGGTTCTGGTTGATCGTGGCGTTGATTTCCCTGGTGCATTGGAACAGGGCAGGCCAAAAGGCGGGCAGGTTGAGGTCGTTTTCCAGGCAGTCCGTGAGAGCCTGTTTGACGTTGAACAGGGACTGACCAATGTTTTGGCCGATATTCTGGCCGATGTTCGTCGCGGGCTTCTTCGGTTCGGTATCCGGGGCGAGAGTGTGCAGCCTTGCCAGGGTCTGCTGAATGCGTCTCCAGTTTTTGAGCCACATTTCCAGGCTTTCGGCGGAGCATTGCAACGCGCCATGGTAGGAGCCGGAGAGCAGCCAGAAGCGCAGGGCGAGCGGGGGGATGTCCGTGACCGGCAGGGACGACAGGGAACAAGAGGTCTCCGCATCGGCGCATGTGGCGGACTGGGCCGTGATCCAGGCCTGGGGCTGGGTGTTGCCCACAGCGCGCCAGATGGAGCAAAGGTTTTCCAGGTGTGGAAAGCGATGGTCGTCGTCTCCGAGGACCAGGGTCAGTTCCTGGGACTGGCCCTGGGACTGGCCGTGCATCACCACACCGGCCATTTGCAGGTACCAACTGGGACGGACGTTGCCCCACTCGGTCTGGAGGAAGAAGCCGTCCTTGAGATCCGCCAGGGAGGTGCGCTTGAGCAGGGTGAAGTCCCGGGGATTGTCCTTGACGTAGCCGTCCAGGTCCACGGTGGAGCCGGAGCGCAGTTTTTCCGGGTCTACCCCGAGTAGATCCCCGTAGTGCTTGTCCCGGCGCACGTCGAAGTACACCGAGCGCAGCTTCTCGTACCCGAGACCCTTGCTGAGCAGCTTGCGGCAGGCCTGGAGCAGTTCCGGGGCGCACTGGCCCGCGGAGACGAAACGGACCTGGGAGGACACGCCCAGCCGTGCGGCAAGCTCCCGAATCGTGGAAAGGGCTTGCTTTCCGGACACTTCCAGGCTCATGCCTCCGGCACGGGCCGCGGCCACGGCCCGGTCGTCCAGATCGGCCACGCCCACCAGCACTTCGGCCCGGGTACGGTTCCGGGGGTCTTTCTGATTGAGAAACCTGGCCGCCACGTCCAAGAGAACGATGCGACGCCATGCTCCGAATCCGGTGATGTCGTCCAGGCTGGGGCCGGGGGTGAACAGGCGCATGGCGGACTTGCCGGGCCGTAACGCCGTCAACTTGCGTCGGCGCAAATCCCGGACCTGAACGCCCTGCTCCTGGGGCGGGGCGAAAAGCGGGGTGCTCAGGTAGCGGATGCCGCCGTCCGGAAAGATGACCACCACCAGGGGGGGCGGGTCCGACGGATGCTTCACGATCTGCTGGTCCAGTTCGCGGGCCAGTTGGAGCGCTCCGCTGAGCGCGGCCCCGGAACTCATGCCCGCGAAAATTCCTTCCTGATTGGCCAGCTTGCGGCACAGGTCAAAGGCGGTCTCGTCTTCCACGTTCAGAATCCGGTCCGGAGCGTGCTTGTCGTAGATGCCCGGCGGATAGGATTCCTGCATGTTTTTCAGGCCCTGGATCTTGTGTCCGGCAAAGGGCTCCACGGCAACGACCGTGATATCCGGGTTGAGTTCCTTCAGCCGTTTCGTCAATCCCATCACGGTCCCAGACGTTCCCAGGGTGGCCACCACGTGGGTCGCCCGACCTTCTGTCTGGTCCCAGATTTCCTGGGCCGTGGTCCGGTAGTGGGCCGCGATGCTTGCCGGATTGTTGAACTGGTCCATGAGCACGTAGCGTTCCGGCTCCTCGCGGTGCAGCCGATAGGCTTCCTCGATGGCCCCGTCCGTGCTCAGATGGCCCGGTGTGAGGTGGATGGTCGCCCCGTAGGCCAGCATGATCCGTCTGCGCTCCTCCGAGGCGGACTCGGGCATGAGCAGCATCAGCTTGTATCCCTTGACCGCGCAGACCATGGCCAGGCCAATGCCGGTATTCCCGGAGGTGGCTTCGATGATCACCTTGTCCGGGGTCAGAAGCCCGGATGCTTCGGCCTGTTCGATCATGGCCAGGGCCACCCGGTCCTTGATGGAACCGCCGGGATTGAACTCTTCGATCTTGGCGGCGATCCGGACTCCGGGAAAGGGGTTCAGCTTGCGCAAGGCCACCAGCGGGGTCTTGCCGATGAGCGAGAGAACATGGTCGTGAATCATGGTGATCCGATGAGGCGATGGAGAGCGGTTCGGCGAATAGTGCGATTATCAGAGGTAGTCCTGGTCAATGGCGGCTTTGCCGTCCGCGTTGACCAGTTTCAGAAAGCGGGTCATCCGCTCGTCCACGGGAACGATGGGAAATTGATTCTTGCATACGTCGCATTGCGCCAGGGAGGCCTGGGTGGGGGAGGACAGGGGTAGTTCGCGTCCGCAAAACGGGCACGGATAGAGATAAATGATTTCCATGCGCGCTGGCTTGACCGGCAACAGGGCTTTTTGTCTGGCATTCATGGCTTGTCCGAGGGCGGTTCGGGGTTCGGGTCGTCGAGCAGGGAACGGGCCCGGGACCAGAGGCCGTCCAGGTTGTAGAATTCCCGACTTTCTTCCTGGAAGATATGCACCAGAACGTCGTTGCCGTCCACGAGAATCCATCGTCCTTCGGTGTAGCCTTCCATGCCCAGATAGCCGATGCCTTGCTCGGCATAGCGTTCCAGGAGCCAGTCAGCCAGGGCTTGGGCGTGTCGGGCGCTTTGCGCTGAACAGATGACCATCACGTCGGCCACGGCGGAAAACGGGGTGACGTCCAGGACGGAGATGTCCCGGGCCTTTTTTTCTTCCAGCCACCCGGCCACGGCCAGGGCTTGGCCTTGGGTTGCTTCGGTCAGGTCGCCGGGTATTTCGCGGGGTGTCGCGGCCAGGGTTTGTTCTTTTGTCGCGGGACGTGTTTTCATGGGTGCGGCTTTGGGGAATTTTTCGGTTTCGCGTGGTGTTGGGGAGGCGAGTCGGTTATCGAGGATTCGCGAAAAAAAACGGGCAATCCCCCGACTTCTGAGGAGGATTGCCCGGGAGTTTTGATTTCAGGGTGATCGGTCGGAGTCAATGGTAACTCTTGGGAGGAATTCTTAGGATTCTTTCGCGGTTTCCTTGGATTCCGTCGTCTCCTTTTGCTTCGCCGAGACCTCGATTTCCTCTGGCTCGGTGGTCGCCTTCTTGAAATTCTTGATGGCCCGGCCCATGCCGGAGCCGATTTCCGGGAGCTTATTGGCTCCAAAGATGATCAAGATGATCACCAGCACCACAATGAGTTCTGTCATGCCTATTCCAAACATGCGATTTCCTCCTTGAGAAACATGGATGATCCCTACTCCGCCTTGGCCGCGAGGTCAATGATTCCGACCGGGAAAATCATGCTTGGCCATCCGAGCGCGTTGTGGTAATTTGAACTCTTTCCTTGCAAAAATGCCAGCTCGCGCCCGACATGAGTCTGGCTTGGGCTTGGGCTTGGCTTGGCCTTTTGGCTTGTATTTGGTCCGTCATGTTGCCCGCATCCCCCAAGATTCTTCACTTTCCGGCTCGGTCGTGCCGCTTCTCCGTCCGGGACCGCTGCCTCAAGGCCTGGGCATGGCATCCCCTGGGTTCCGACCGTATGCAATGCCGGGTGGTTTCCATCTGGGAAGACGCCCATGACCGGGTCGTGGAGCAGGCCGACCATTTGGCCTTGTCCATGGCGGACGCTGACGGGTTGCTCGCGGAAGTCGTCGCCTGTCGGCTCCAACCGGGCCTGCTTTGTCACACGCACCGGCCGGCGGGGACGAACGCGGATTTGGATTGCATCTTTTTGCATGGACATTTATGTATGCGGGAGATGCCGCTTTGCACCGGTTCGTGTCCGAGTTACGCAACGCGTCCCGCCAGATCGTCCGAACAACCGGAGTCCGTTTGAACATGCCCCACATCCAAGAGGGTTCGCCCGAGCCTCTTGATCACGCCCCCGGCGTCGCCGCGCCGTCGACTCAATCCGATCAGCCTCACGAAACCAGTCAGCCGTTGATGCTCGCCGTTCCGTGGCTCCACCCTGAGATGGAGCCGGCTACGCTCCCGGCCGAGGCGCGTTTTTTCGACCCCGGCGTCGGCCCAGCGAGTCTCCCGGTGGGTACTCCGGGCGGCTGGCGCCCGGCCGGCGCACCGCTTTCCGAGGCCATGGCTTCGGCGTTTCTGCGCGAGTCCGCCGCGTTTGCCCGGGAGCATGGTGGAAGCCGGGGCGCACTGAACGTCAATGCCCTGGCCAGCAATGATTTTTATTCCGGATCGGCCCTTTCCATTCAATCCGAATTGACCGGAGGGGCGCGACGTCGAGACGACCCGGCGGTGCGGTGTCAGCAGCTTTTGCTGCTGGCTTGGCAGGTGGAAGAACAGACACTGGAGCTTCGGAGTTTGGGTCGGCATATTCAGGCCGGGTTACGGGATTTGGACGCGGTGTTGGGTGTGGACGACACGGACGAGATCAAGGTTCTTTCCGGAGAGCGCTTCTCGTTGGTTCCCGAGGACCGGGAGTCGATCCTGCCCTGGCGGTTGGTGCTGGAGGCCATGCTCTTTTTTGTTCCGCAAGGGACGCTGCTGACGACGTCGCACCAGGAGATCATCGAAACTCTGGCCAACGAGCCGGATTGCTCCCTCGCCGATTTTCCCGGAAACGAGTCGGGCGATCTCGAAGGTTTGCTCTCCAGCGTTCAGGCCGAGGTGGCCAGGACCGTTCACGCACCCGGCTGGAGGCTGGTCGGTGCGACGCGCTGTCCGACGGATAAACCATGGCTGGAGCGGGAACACTTTTTGATCTGTCTTGGCCCTGATGTTTCCGGAACCCAAGAACGTTCAGGGGCAAGCCCAAGAGTAAACCCAGGAGCAAATCCGAAATGAGGATCGGTCCAAGCCAAGTTGTCGACCCTCGGCTCAAGGGCATCGTCCTGGATTGCGACGGCGTGATCCTGGATTCCTTCCAGGCCAATACGGTGTTCTACAACTCGTTGCGGCGCGGGGTGGGGCTTCCGGCCATGAATCTCGAGGAAGCGACGTTCGTGCATAGCCATTCGGTTCACGAGTCCCTGCGTCGGATCATTCCCGCCGACCGCTGGAACGAACTGGAAGCCGTCAAAAAGAAGATCCGGTACACGGACCTGATGCCCTATCTCCAGTTGGAGCCGGGTCTGGAGCGGTTCCTGCGGACGGCCCGCTCCAAGGGGTTGCGCTTGGCCATCTGCACCAACCGGACCGACACCATGGGGGCGATTTTGGATCATTATCACCTGGCCGGCTTCTTTCATCCCGTGGAGACGGCGGCAACGGTGACGTTCCCCAAGCCGCACCCGGAGGGATTGAACAAGATTCTCGGCAAGTGGGGGCTGCGTCGCTCGGAAATCGCCTTCATCGGCGACTCCGCGGTGGACGAACAGACCGCGGCTTCGGCCAGTGTCCGCTTTTGGGCCTACAAGAACGAACGGTTGCGTGGCGACATCCTGATTCCGAACTTCGACATGCTCAGCCGGTGGCTCCACAAACGCGGCTGAGCCAACCGAAACAAGCCAGAACCTCAAGGAGGTCGAATGGGTCTCACGGCCAACTTTATTTTCGCGGTGGCGTTCGTCCTGAACTCGGTCCTGACCGTCTATTTCTGGATCGTGATCATTTCCGCCCTGATGTCCTGGATCAACCCCGATCCATACAATCCAATCGTCCGCGCTCTGCGCTCGCTCACCGAGCCGGTCTTTCAAAAGATCAGGAGCGTGATACCGTTCGTCATGGTCGGCGGTCTGGACCTCTCACCCATCGCTGTGCTGTTGGGGATCAAGTTCTTGCAAATTTTCCTGGTACAGTCCCTGTATCAGTTCGCCGCTGGATTCTAGCCGTCGTGACCAAGGCCGTGGAAAGGATTCTTCGCGGCGACGGACAGGGGTGGTTACTGCCCGTATGGGTTCAGCCCGGAGCCAAACGGGATCAGGTGTCCGGGATCGTCGACGGGCGGCTGAAGCTGCGGATCGCCGCTCCGGCGGTGGACAACAAGGCTAATACGGCCCTGACCGCGTATGTTGCCGGACAGTTGGGGCTGCGTCGGAATCAGGTGGCGTTGGTCGCCGGGACCATCGGCAGGAAAAAAACGTTGCGCATTGTCGCGGAACAGGAACCCGACTGGGAGCGCTTGGCTCCCGCGGGCATGTAGCAACATGTACGAACAACCAAGGAGTAATGCCCATGGAACAGCATGAAATGGAACTCATTACCCGACTGGTGCCGGAAAACCCGGAGCTCGCCGAACTGTGGAACGATCACCAAGAATATGAGAAGCAGCTGGCCAGGTTTGAGGGCAAGCCCTACCTTTCACCGTCGGAGGATGCCGAACTGAAGCTTTTAAAGAAGACGAAATTGGCCGGCAAGACAAAAATCCAGGTCATCCTGGACAAGCATCGAAAATCGGAGGCGTAATCATGGAACGGACGGGGGCGCAAATCCTTCTGGAGTGTCTGCTCCAGGAGGGTGTGGAGTCGATCTTCGGGTTTCCAGGTGGCGCGGTCATCGATATCTACCACCACCTACCGGACTACCCAGCGTTGCGGCATTTTTTGGTCCGCCACGAACAGGGGGCCATTCATGCCGCGGACGGGTACGCCAGGGCCACGGGTCGGGTCGGGGTCTGCCTGGTCACCAGTGGTCCGGGCGCGACCAACACGGTCACCGGCATCGCCACCGCCTACATGGACTCCATCCCCGTCGTGATCATCACCGGCCAGGTCCCCACGCCCTTGATCGGCAACGACGCCTTTCAGGAGGTGGACATCGTCGGCATCTCAAGACCGTGCGTGAAGCACAACTATCTGGTCAAGGATGTGAAGGACCTGGCCTGGATCATCAAGCAGGCTTTCTATTTGGCCCGCACCGGGAGGCCCGGACCGGTGCTGGTGGATCTGCCCAAGGACGTGCTCCAGGCCAAGACCGTTTTCGAATATCCTGAATCCATATCCATGCGCAGCTATAATCCCAACCTCGCGCCCAACCGCCGTCAGGTGCGCAAGGTCACGGAACTGCTGCGGCGAAGCAGACGGCCTCTGGTTTATTCCGGGGGGGGGGTGATTTCCTCGGACGCCGCTGAGGAATTGACGTGGCTGTGCCGGACCCTGCGCATCCCGGTGACCTCCACGTTGATGGGCTTGGGCGCGTTTCCCGGTGACGATCCGCTCTGGCTGGGCATGCTGGGTATGCACGGGACCTACGCCGCGAACATGGCCGTGGGGCACACGGACTTGCTTCTGGCCGTGGGGGCGCGCTTCGACGACCGGGTGACCGGAAAAATCAGTTCCTTCGCCCCGTCGGCCCAAGTGGTGCATATCGACGTGGACCCTACCTCGATTCGTAAGAACGTCAACGTGGACGTGCCCATCGTGGCCGACTGTCGTCAAGCCCTGCGTGGGATTCGCGAGGAACTGGAAATCTGCTCGGATCTGCCCGACTGGAGCGAGGCGCACCAGTCCTGGCTGGAGCAGGTCAGCGAATGGCAACGTGACCACCCCCTACGGTATACGTTCAGCGAAGAACCGATCAAGCCGCAATTCGTGGTGGAAAAGATATACGAACTGACCAAGGGCGAGGCGATCATCACCACGGAAGTGGGACAGAACCAGATGTGGGCGGCCCAATTTTCCAAGTTCCACCGTCCTCGAACCTTTCTGACCTCCGGCGGATTGGGGACCATGGGCTACGGCTTTCCCGCGGCCATCGGTGCTCAGGTGGCCTTTCCGGACAAGCTGGTGATCGACATCGCTGGCGACGGGTCCATTCAGATGAACATCCAGGAAATGGCCACCGCGGTGAGCTACAACATCCCGGTGAAGATCGTGATTTTGAACAACGGCTACCTGGGGATGGTCCGGCAGTGGCAGGAGCTGTTCTACGCCAAGAACTACTGCGCCACCTGCATGCATCTCAATCCGGACTTCGTGAAACTGGCCGAGGCCTACGGCGCGGCCGGGTTCCGAGTGACCAAGGCCGCGGATGTGGAACGGGTGCTCAAAGAAGCCTTCGCGGTCCCCGGACCGGCCATCGTGGACGTGGTCGTGGAACCCGAGGAAAACGTTTATCCCATGGTTCCGGCCGGCGCCGCGCTGACCGACATGCTGCTGGTGTAAAGGAGGTCCTCCATGCGTCATGTGCTGTCCGTACTTGTGGAAAATGAACCCGGAGTGCTGTCACGGGTGGTCGGTCTGTTCAGCGGCCGCGGCTTCAATATCGAAACGCTGAATGTCGGTCCGACGTTGGAGGACGGTCTTTCCCTGATGACCATCACCACCTCCGGCGAAGAACAGATCATTGAGCAGATCACCAAGCAGCTGCGCAAGCTGGTGACCGTGGTCAAGGTCGTGGATTTGACCCACTTGCAGTCCGTGGAACGGGAAATGGTGCTGATTAAGGTCAACGCCGAGGACGAACGCCGGGCCGAGGTGTTGCGGATCGCGGACATCTTCCGCTGCAAGGTTGTTGACGTCAGCGGCAATGACCTGACCCTGGAAATCACCGGTGATCAGGGCAAAATCAGAGCCATCGTCAGTCTGTTGCAGCGATTCGGCATCAAGGAGTTTGCCCGCACCGGCACCGTGGCCATGCGCCGCAGCATGCAGGTGGACTGATTTTCTTTAATAATTGTTTCTACTCAGTAGAATCGGATAAGAAGACCTGAATATCGGCTTTCGTCGGCATGACTGACTTTGAAACAGCATGGCACGGTTAGTCATTCCGGCGAAAGTCGGAATCCAGTGCATTTGTATGACCACACGCCGTATGTGCTGAGTTGCTATAAATATTTTTCGGCAAGATACCATTGAGAATCGGCTCAGATCATTCGCGAATTCGAGACCGTCGCTTCGGGGATCGTCTTGTTGTCGCGGGACACAGGTACGAATTATGAACAGGAAAGGAGAAGGAATGCGCGTATATTACGAACAGGACGCCCCATTGGAACCGTTGGTCGACAAAACCGTGGCCATTATCGGATATGGCAGCCAGGGCCATGCCCATGCCCAGAATTTGCGGGATTCCGGCTGCAAAGTGGTCATTGGGCAGCGGTCCGGCGGAGAGAACTGGAGCTTGGCCAAGGAGCACGGCTTCGAGCCCATGAGCGCCGCGGACGCGGCCAAGACCGCCGACGTGATTCAGATTCTGGTCCAGGACCAGTATCAGCCCAAGGTCTACCAGGAGGAAGTTCTGCCGAACCTCACGGCCGGCAAGACCCTGGTTTTCGCCCACGGGTTCAATATCCACTTCAACCAGATCCTGCCTCCTAAGGATGTGGACGTGGTCATGGTCGCTCCCAAGGGGCCGGGACACTTGGTGCGCCGGGAGTATGAGCGTGGCGGCGGCGTGCCGGCCCTGGTGGCCGTGCATCAGGACGCCACCGGCCAGGCCCTGGCCACGGCTTTGGCTTACGCCCGGGGCATCGGATCGACTCGTTCCGGGGTCTTGCAGACCACCTTCCAGGAAGAAACCGAGACCGACCTTTTCGGGGAACAGGCCGTGCTTTGTGGCGGGGTGAGCGCCCTGATCCGGGCTGGCTACGAAACATTGACTGAGGCTGGGTATCAGCCCGAAGTGGCCTATTTTGAATGCATGCACGAGCTGAAGCTGATCGTGGACTTGTTGTACGAGGGCGGATTCAAGAAGATGCACCATTCCATCAGCGACACCGCTGAATACGGCGACCTGACCCGCGGTCCGCGTTTGGTGGACGGACGGGTCAAGCAGGAAATGAAGCGGGTTTTGGAGGAGATTCAGCAAGGCCAATTCGCCAGGGAATGGATACTGGAAAACCAAGCCGGTCGTCCCGCCTTCTACGCGCTGCGTCGCCAGGTGGAGGAGCATCCCATCGAGGAAGTCGGCGAGCGATTGCGGGGCATGATGGCCTGGCTGCAAAAATAGCCCGTTGCGCACAGCGTAAACGGCTTCCGCCGTTATCCATCCATCCGTCCCGCCTTCGCCCTGGTTCGAAGGCGGGACTTTTTTTTCACGCCCTGCCGGTATCAGCCCATGCCCCACGCCTCTCTCTATTCCCAAACGTTCCCCTCCAAGCCTGTTGTCCTGGTCATCGACGATGAACCCGGCCACCGACTGATGATCCGCGCTGTACTGGAGGACGTTGGCTGGATCGTGCTGGAGGCCGCCGACGGCCAGGAAGGCCTGGAGGCCTGTCGCGGGAAGGCACTCTTGGACGCGGTTCTTCTGGACATCCGCCTGCCGGACCGGGACGGCATCACGATCCTTCAGGAGATCAAGTCCCTCCATCCGCGATTGCCCGTGATCATGCTTACGGCCTTCGGCAGCGTCGGTTCCGCAGTGGAGGCCATGAAGCTGGGAGCCTTCGACTACCTGACCAAGCCCGCGGACAACGAAGAACTGAAGGCCGTTCTGCTGAAAGCCCGTGATTATTTGGGGCTGGTCCGGGAGAATCAGGACTTGCGCCGGGCTTTGGGGGAGGAGGATGGGAGCCCCAGGCTGGTGGGCCAGAGCCCGGGCATTCGGCGGGTCGTGGAGCTGATCCATCAGGTCGGGCCCACCGAGGCCACGGTCCTGGTTCTGGGTGAATCCGGCACCGGCAAGGAGCTGGTGGTCAAGGCGATCCATTCGTCCAGCCTGCGCCATGCCGGCCCCTTGGTGGAAATCAATTGCGCGGCCTTGCCCGGCGAACTCCTGGAGAGCGAACTGTTCGGCTACGTCAAGGGCGCTTTCACCGGGGCGGTGAGCAACAAACCGGGTCGGTTTCAACTGGCCGAAAAGGGGACGCTGTTCCTGGACGAAGTGGGAGACATGCCCCTGCTCCTTCAGGCAAAATTGCTGCGAGCGCTCCAAGAGCGCACCGTGGAGCCGTTGGGCGGGACCCAGACCGTCCAGGTTGACGTGCGCATCATTGCCGCGACGCACCAGGATCTGCCCAAACTGGTGTCCTCCGGTGCGTTCCGCGAGGATTTATACTTCCGGTTGAACGTCCTGGAGATCAAGCTGCCCCCGCTTCGAGAACGGCTTGATGACCTGCCTCTGCTGACGCGCCATCTGTTGCATAAATTGTCTCTGAAAAACCACAAACCATTTCGGGGTGTTGGCTCCGGATTTCTGGAGACCCTCACGGCCTACCGCTGGCCCGGAAACGTCCGCGAACTGGAAAACGTTCTGGAACGGGCCCTGATCCTGGCCCGCTCCGACATGTTGACGCCGGATTTGCTGCCGGATCATTTCCGGGAGATTGGCTCTGAGCAGAATCGGTCGGAGAAAGTCGCCGACGAGCCCTCCTTCGACACCGCTGAGCGTCAGGTTTTGGTGGGCGCCCTGGAAGCGCACGGCGGCCACCGGGGCAAGACGGCCCAAGCTCTGGGCGTCAGCCGCAGAACGTTGCAATACAAGCTGCACAAACATGGACTGACGTCACGGTGACCGAAATGGACAGCCCCTCCTCCCCCGCGACCTCGCGACCGACTCCGGCCTGCGATGCTCAGGCATTGTTCAACTCGGTTGTGGAACGGATCTACTTGGCGGACCGCTTTCATGATCTACTGCCGGACATCGAAGGCTCTCTGCTCCAACTCCTGCGTGCTGAACGTTTGACTGTCTATCAGCGTCTGCGCGCCGAGCAGGTGATCGTCTCCAAGTTCAAGAGCGGAGATGAGATCAAGGAGATTCGCGTCCCGCTCTCCCCAACTTCCATTGCCGGATACGTGGCGTTGAACCAAGTTCCTTTGCTGATACGGGACGTTTATGATGCCGATGAGCTGCAACGGATTCATCCCGCCTTGCGCTTCAACATGGCCTTTGATCAGCGGACCGGTTTCCGGAGCCGGACCATGGTGGTGGTTCCCATCACCCATAAATGCGTCGGACTGGGTGTGGTGCAGCTGTTGAATTGCACGGCCGGAACGTCGTTCAGCGAAGTCGATCTGCGTAACGCCTCGAAGCTGGCGACAATTTTGGGGCAAAAATTTTCCTCGGAGTTTCAGGGGACCAACGGCCCCTTCGAGTATCTTGTCCTGAATGGCCGTATATCCAAGGAACGGCTTGACCAGTTGCTACTCCGCGCCGAAGAAGAAGGCGCAGACCTCTGCGCTATGCTGGTCGGCGAGGCCGGACTGCGGCCTGACGAAGTGGGGCACTCCCTGGAACGGTTTTACCAGGTCCCCTTCCATGCCCATGATCCGAACCTGACCCCGGCCCTGGATCTGGTGCGACACGTTCCCGTGGACTATCTGCGCAATCAGAACTGGATCCCCCTGTCCGGGGACGCGGACGAGGTCTTGATTCTGATCGACAACCCGTCGGACATGCAACGGATTACGGAAATCCAAAAGATTGTCCGGTCCGAGAGGTATGTCTTCCGGATTGGGCTGCCCGGAGACATTCACCGCTATCTTGGACATGAGCTCCAGGATAAGGACGAGGCGGACATTTCGGATCTCGTCGTTCGACTGGAGGAGGAGGGGGGAGCCTGTGAACTGGCCGAACTGGCAGACGACGGCCTGAGCGAAAATACGGCCACGGTGATTCAGTTGGTCAACAAACTGATTCTGGAGGCCTATCGCCAGAACGCCTCGGACATCCATGTCGAGCCGGAAAAGGACGCCGCTCCGGCCATGGTCCGTTTTCGGGTGGACGGTTTGTGCCGCCCCGCTCTCCGGATACCGGCCAGCCATATCCGGGCGGTCATCGCCCGGATCAAGGTCATGTCCGGGCTGGACATCTCCGAACGTCGCAAGCCTCAGGACGGAAAATGTATGGTCCGCCTGGCCCGGACACCACTGGAGCTGCGTGTGGTGACCATGCCTACGGTGAACGGGGAAAGCGCCGTATTGCGGCTCTTGGCCGCGAGCCAGGCCTTGCCCCTGGGGAGACTGGCCTTGTCTCCATGGAACATGGATCGGACCTTCGAGCTGATTTCACGGCCTCACGGCATCTTTCTGGTTGTTGGCCCGACCGGCTCGGGGAAGACTACGACCCTGCACGCGGTTCTTGGGCATATCAACAAACCCGACCGGAAGATTTGGACCGCCGAAGATCCGGTGGAGATCACCCAGCCAGGGCTGCAACAACTTCAGGTCCAGCCCAAGATCGGCGTGACCTTTGCTTCGGCGCTGCGCTCATTTCTGCGAGCCGACCCAGACGTCATCATGATCGGCGAAATGCGGGACGCGGAAACGGCCCAGGCCGGCGTGGAGGCGTCGCTCACTGGCCACTTGGTCTTCTCGACCCTGCACACCAATTCGGCCCCCGAAACCCTGGTCCGACTGCTGGATTTGGACATCGATCCCATCAGTTTTTCCGACGCTCTGTTGGGGGTTCTCGCTCAACGATTGCTGCGCACGCTCTGCGAAAAATGCAAGATCCCCTACACACCGTCTTCCGAGGAGGTGGAGGCGATGGTGCATCACTACGGCGAGGAGTATGCCGAAGAGTTGGGCTTTACCGACGACCCGCCAACCTTGCACCAGGCGGCGGGCTGCTCCGTGTGCGGAAATTCCGGTTACAAAGGACGCATAGGAATCCATGAGCTTCTAGTGGGCACTCCGGAAATCCGCGCTTTGCTGGCAGGCAAAGCCGGAGCGGCGGAGCTGCGCCGACTGGCCATGGCTCAGGGCATGCGCTCCCTGATGCAGGACGGGATTCAAAAGGTTTTGCGGGGCTGGAGCGACTTTGATCAGGTTAGGCGGATCGCGGTGTAATCAAAGCTCGCCAGGTTCGAGGCCAGCGATGGAAGACGTCGAAAAAAACGAAAGCGGATCAAATGATCCGCTTTCGTCGTTTCCGGCTTGCGCCGGGTTGGTTCGTATTGACTGAACAGGCTATGCAGCCAAATTGCGAGTTTTCATTCGGGCCAGAGCGCGTTGGAGGGCGGCCTGGGTTCTGGCGAAGTCGATCTGCGCTTTTTGTTCAAGAAGCCGCTTTTCGGACCGCTCCCTTGCCTTTCTGGCCCGCTCCAGGTCGATCTCTTCGGCCCGTTCGGCCACTTCCGCCAGGACGCTCATCTTGTTTGAGGAAACCTCGGCAAAGCCGCCGGAGAGAAAAATCCAGTGCTTTCGCCCGTCTTTGTTGTAGTGCAGACTGCCGACGCCCAGGGCCGCCAGAAAGGGAGCGTGGTCCGGCAGGACGCCGAACTCGCCGTTGTACCCCGGAGCACCGACAAACTCGACATCTTCACTAAGGAGCTTCCGGTCGGGAGTGACAATTTCCAAGTGTATGGTCTTGGCCATAATCTGCCACCTTCCAGCTTAGAGATTCTTCGCGTTTTCCAACGCTTCCTCAATGGTACCGACCATGTAGAAGGCCTGTTCAGAAATATCATCGTGCTTGCCTTCGATGATTTCCTTGAAACCACGAATGGTGTCCTCAAGCTTCACATAGCGTCCTTCCTTGCCGGTGAACTGTGCGGCGACGAAGAAGGGCTGGGACAGAAAGCGCTGGATTTTCCGGGCGCGGGAGACGGTGACCTTGTCTTCGTCAGACAGTTCGTCCATACCCAGAATGGCAATGATGTCCTGCAGATCCTTGTACTTCTGGAGGATCATCTGCAACTGCCGAGCGGTGTCGTAGTGCTCGTTGCCCAGAACCAGCGGGTCCAGAATGCTGGACGTGGAGTCCAGCGGGTCCACCGCCGGATAAATGCCCAACTCCGCGATCTGTCGAGAAAGCACGATGGTTCCGTTCAAGTGGGCGAAGGTGGTGGCCGGCGCAGGGTCGGTCAAGTCATCGGCGGGGACGTATACGGCCTGTACCGATGTAATGGAACCCTTAGTGGTTGAGGTGATCCGTTCCTGGAGTTCTCCAAGGTCAGTGCCCAGAGTCGGTTGATATCCCACAGCGGAGGGCATCCGGCCCAGAAGCGCGGAGACCTCGGAACCGGCCTGGGTGAATCGGAAGATGTTGTCCACGAAAAGCAACACGTCCTGACCTTCCTCGTCACGGAAGTATTCCGCGGAAGCCAGAGCGGTCAGCGCGACGCGGGCCCGGGCTCCTGGAGGCTCGTTCATCTGGCCGTAGATCAACACGGCTTTCTCGATAACCCCGGCGTCCTTCATTTCGTGGTACAGGTCGTTCCCTTCACGAGTCCGTTCGCCAACACCGGCGAACACGGAAATGCCGCCGTGTTGCTTGGCGATGTTGTTGATCATCTCCATCAAGATAACGGTTTTGCCCACGCCGGCGCCGCCGAACATGCCGATCTTGCCGCCCTTGGGAAAGGGGATCAGCAAGTCGATGACCTTTACACCGGTTTCCAGCAGTTCAACCTTGGTGCTTTGCTCGGTGAAGCTAGGCGCTGCACGGTGGATGGGCATCATCTTCGTGGAGTCGATGGGACCGAGTTCATCCACGGGACGTCCAACCACGTTCATGATCCGACCAAGAGCAGGCTTACCGACGGGAATCATGATCGGCTTGCCGGTGGCCTTGGCCACGTTGCCCCGAACCAGACCGTCCGTCGCGTCCATGGCGATGCAGCGGACCAGGTTGTTTCCAAGGTGCTGCGCCACCTCGACCACCAGGTCGGGAGCGTCTTCATTGTTGGTGTTGTTGATTTCCAACGCACTTAAAATGTTGGGCAACTTTCCTTCCGGAAAGGCCACGTCCACGACTGGCCCAATGACTTGCGCCACCTTTCCTTCCATAAGTTCACTCATCTACTACGCCCCCTCTTTAGGCTGATTTCAGAGCTTCAGCGCCGCCGACGATATCCATCAGCTCCGTGGTAATGGCGCTTTGCCTGGCCTTGTTATAGACCAACGTCAAAGATTTCGACAATTCGTCACAATTTTTCGTCGCGTTGTCCATGGCCCGCATCCGAGCGGCATGTTCGCTGGCGTTCGTATCCAGAAGCCCCCTGTATATCTGCACGTTCACGAACCGAGGCAGCAATTCGGCGAGTATGCCTTCCACCGAGGGTTCGTAAATGTACTCGCTGGCGGGGCCCTGGACTTCTTCCACTTCGGCTGCTTCCGAAGCGATGGGCAAAACACGCAGGGAGACGACCTCCTGCTTGGCGAAACTGATGAATTTTCCGAAGACGATGATTACTTCATCGAACTCGTGGTTCAGATACCCGTTCATCAGGTTTGTGCCCAGTTCCACGCCCAGGGTGAAGTCGAATGTGTTCATCACGTTGACGTGATCGGCACGAATGGGCCACGACTGCTTGCGCATGACGTCCCGTCCCTTTTTGCCGACGCAGACGATCTCCACTTCCTTGCCGGCGGCTTCTTTCTCCGCCGCAAGCTTGCGGGTCTTGGAAGTCAGGTTGACGTTAAAGCTGCCGCACAATCCGCGGTCCGCAGTGACCAGTACGATCACGACCTTTTTGATTTCCTCGCGCACCTCAAGCAATGGGTGCGCCGAGGCGTCCGTGCGGCCACTCAAATCCGTGAGCATCTCGTAGAACTTGTCCGCATATGGCCTGAATTGCTCAATGCGTTGCTGAGCTTTGCGCAATTTCGCCGAGGCCACCATATTCATGGCCTTGGTGATCTGCTTGGTTTTCTTGACCCCGCCGATCTTGCGCTGAATGTCCTTCAAAGAAGCCATTGTACTCTCCTCAACGGTTTATTCAGCCTGAAAGGTCTTCTTCATCGTCTCGATGGCTTCACGCAGCTTGGCTTCAAGATCCGCGTCCAGGGCCTGCTTGGTCTTGATGTCGTCCAGAATATCGGGGCGCTGGTTGCGCATATACTCATGCAGTTCCGTCTCGAACTTGGCCACGGCGGACACCGGAAGGTCGTCCATCAGTCCGCGGGTTCCAGCGTACAGGGAAATGACCTGCTCAGCCACGGACATGGGATGATACTGAGGCTGCTTCAGAAGTTCCACGAGCCGCATGCCCCGATTGAGGCGTTGCTGTGTGGACTTGTCCAGGTCGGAACCGAACTGGGCGAAGGCGGCCAGTTCGCGGTACTGGGCCAAATCCAGGCGCAAGGTTCCGGCGACCTGTTTCATGGCCTTGATCTGCGCGGCGCCGCCTACGCGAGAGACGGACAACCCGACGTTGATGGCCGGACGAACGCCCGCGTAGAATAGGCTGGGCTCCAGGTAGACCTGACCATCGGTGATGGAGATGACGTTGGTCGGGATGTAGGCGGAAACGTCGCCGGCCTGGGTTTCAATGATCGGCAGGGCGGTGAGGGATCCAGCGCCCATGGCGTCGTTGACCTTG
This sequence comes from Desulfonatronum sp. SC1, assembly GCF_003046795.1. Classification (NCBI taxonomy): domain Bacteria; kingdom Pseudomonadati; phylum Thermodesulfobacteriota; class Desulfovibrionia; order Desulfovibrionales; family Desulfonatronaceae; genus Desulfonatronum; species Desulfonatronum sp. SC1. The sequence continues at coordinate 20,173 of NZ_PZKN01000007.1, forward strand.
GCGGAGCGCTCCAGCAGGCGGGAGTGGTTGTAAAAGATGTCGCCGGGGAAGGCTTCACGTCCCGGAGGGCGACGCAGCAGCAGGGACATCTGGCGGTAGGCCACGGCCTGTTTGGAAAGGTCGTCATAAATAATCAGGGAGTGCTTGCCGCTGTCCCGGTAGTATTCGGCCATGGTGCAGCCGGAGTATGCCGCGATGTACTGCAGAGATGCCGGTTCGGAAGCCGTGGCGGAGATGACCGTGGTGTATTCCATGGCACCGTATTTGCGCAGTGTGTCCACGACCAGGGCGACGGTAGACTTCTTCTGGCCGATGGCCACGTAAAAGCAGTGGATGTCGCTTTCCTTCTGGGCCAGAATGGCATCCAGGCAGAGGGCCGTTTTCCCGATCTGGCGGTCACCGATGACCAATTCGCGCTGTCCGCGGCCGATGGGGGTCATGGCGTCGACAGCCTTCAGCCCGGTATACATGGGCTCGTGAACGGACTTCCGGGCCACGATGCCGGGAGCCTTGATTTCAACTTTCCGGATTTCTTTGGCTTCGATGGGTCCCAGACCGTCCAGGGGATTTCCCAAGGGGTCGATGACCCGGCCGACCACCGCGTCGCCCACGGGCACGGAAAATATCCGCCCGGTACGTTTGACCGTGTCGCCTTCCTTGATGTGCATGACATCGCCCAACAGCGCGACGCCGACGTTGTCCTCTTCCAGGTTCAACACCATGCCGTATACGCCGCCGGTGAATTCCAACAGCTCCATGGCCATGGCGTTTTCCACGCCGTAGACACGAGCGATGCCGTCACCTACGGAGAGGACGACGCCGGTTTCGCTCATTTCCACGCGTTGTTCGTAGTTTTGAATCTGGCTCTCAATAATTTTGCTGATTTCATCTGCTTTGATCTGCATGGCCGTTACTCACCCCTCTTGATGGTTTCTTTCATCGCGACCAGTTGGGCCCGAAGGCTGGCATCCAGTACCCTGTCCCCAATCTTCAACACGAGTCCCCCCAAAATTTGCGGGTCCACGGTATAATCGAGAATCAACTGGCGGCTGGTCTTTTCCTCCAGCGATTTCTTGAGCTTTTTCTGAATTTCCGGCTCCAGGTTGATGGCCGTGGTCATCCGGCCTCGGGCCACACCCTGGTGCTCATCCAGCAACTCGGCGTAGTAGGCCTGGATGTCCGCCAGAAACCCTAGTCTGTTGTTATCCGCCAGCAGGTAACAGAAGTTGACGATCATCTGCTTGGCCTTGATCTTTGAAAGAATCGCGTTGACCACAGCCTTCTTTTCTTCCACCTTGAAGACGGGATTGCGAAATATGCGGTCCAACTGCGGCGACTCGTTCAATGCCTTCGCCAACCCGGAGAGGTCCTTGCCGTAAGCGACAAGTTCAGCGTCCCCTTGGGCCACGCCCAAGGAGAAGAGAGCCCGGGCGTATCTGCGCGCCACGATGTTTCCAATCAATGCAGCACCACCCTTGTTAAGGATTGTTGGATCAATTTTTCATGGCCTTCCTTGGTCAACTGGCTCTGGATCATTTTCGCGGCGGTTTCCACGACCATGTCGGCCAGTTCCTCGCGGAGTCGTTCCGTTGCCAGTTTGTATTCCTGGGTTGCGGCCGTTTCAGCCTGGGCCTTGATCTGCGCCGCTTTTTCATGCGCTTGGGCGATGATGGTCCGCTTTAGCGCCTCTCCCTGGCTCTGGAAGTCGGCAAGTACCCGTTCGCGCTCGGCGTCCAGGTCCTTGATCTGGACTTCGACTTCTTTTAATTTTTTATCGGCATCGGTGCGGCGTTGATCCAGGTCGATGAGGTCGTCCCGAATTTTTTCCCGCCGGGAGGTGAGCATCTGGCCGATGCGCTTTCCGGCGGCCCAATAAAGGATTCCGACGAAGATGATGAAGTTGATCACCCGCCACATGAAATCCTTCCACTTGGCCATGTCGCCCGCTTCGCCGGCCGCCCAGGCCGCTCCGACGCTCACGAGCACCATTGCAAACGTGATCCAACAGATCATAATGCGTTTCAAGTCCAAGCCCTCCTTACGATTGATTGCGGTTACACGGCCCAGCCGACGACTTTTTCCGTGACCTGCCGGGCGTACCCGTCGACTCGAGAGGTCAGGGTCTTTTTGCCGGTACGTACTTGCGACGCGGCGTCCTCACGAGCCGCCTTCAATTCTTGAGCCGCCGTCGTGTTGGCCCCTTCCAGCAACGTGACCTCTTCCAGGTATCCTTCGGCCTTGAACTTGGAGCGGATTTCTACGCCCTGTTGCTGGGCAACGGTCAGTGCACCGGTATAGGCCGCCATTTTTTCCTGAGCTTGAGCCGTGAAGTTCTCCACGTCACTCAGCTGCGCCGACATGCGTTGGGCGCGCTTCTTGATGACCGCCCGGATCGGTCGATAGAGGATCGCGTTGAGCACAGCCAGAACAATGAAGAAGTTGATCAGCTGAATGAGCATGGAAATGTTGACATCAATCATAGTCTGCCCTCCGGGTGGTGAGTATGTGAATTTTAGTGCAAGCCAAACGGCCTCTAACGAATTTTACGTTCTCTGTCAAAAGGTTTTCATTATTTTCACGTACTATGAGGAGCTCAAAAAGATGATTCGGAATCTTCCCGAGGCTTTGGGAGTTCGGCGACGTTCTCGGTCGCGGTTGCGGACATCACAACGTCGCCGTCCAGAACCGCTCCTTCCTCGATGATCAAGGACGGAGCGCGCACCGAACCCTGCAGGCGGGCCGTCTTGTGCAGGACGATTTTGTCCTCCGCCGTGACGCGCCCCTTCAGCAGGCCGCTGAGGACCAGGCTGCCCACGGCGACTTCGCCGTCGATCTTGGCGTCCTGTCCGACAATCAGGGTGCCTTGGGAATCGATTCTTCCGAGAAAGGCGCCGTCAATGCGTACCGCCCCTTGAAAGTGAAGTTTTCCTTCGTACGACGTTCCAGAGCCCAGGAAGGCGTTGATCTCGTCTTTGGCCATGGCTGGAATTCCTTTATTGGAGTTTTTTGAAAAGAGCGCACACATAGTTTGATGCTCTCCGGGTTGATTATTTTTTGAAAAAAAAGCGGCGCATGGAAATGTTGAGCACGAGACCGATCAAACAGAAGCTGGTCATGGTCGACGTGCCTCCGTAGCTGATCAGCGGAAGGGGGATGCCCACCACGGGCATCAATCCCAGCACCATGCCTATGTTGATGAGTATTTGCCAGAAAAAGTAGAAGAAAATACCCACGGCCAGATAGCAGCCGAAACCGTCCTTGGCTTCGGCCGCGGTTCGGATGATGCTCAATAGGAATAGGGAAATCAGAATCAAGAGGACCAGACAGCCGATAAAACCCCATTCCTCCCCAAACACGGCTAATGCGAAGTCAGTATGCTTTTCCGGCAAAAATCGCAATTGACTCTGGGTTCCCTCCAGAAAGCCCCGGCCCCAGAGCTGCCCGGAGCCCACCGCGATCTGCGATTGGATAATATGGTATCCGGCGCCCAGTGGATCATTGCCTGGGTCGAGAAAGCCGAGAATGCGCTGGCGCTGGTAGTCGTGCAGGAAGTGCCAGCCCAGGGGAAGGGCCGCCGGAACGAGTAGGACCACCATTTTGAGTACCGAGCCGCGGATCCCGCGGAACATGGCCATGCCGCCCAGGATCAGCAGCAGGGTAACGGACGAGCCGAGGTCCGGTTGTTTGACCACCAGGAGCGCCGGAACAAGGCCGATGGCGCCGAGAATCAGAAGCTGGCTCCAGCCAAGCTTGCCCTGGTCACGGGAAAGCAGCTTGGCGGCGAGGATCAGGAGAGAAATTTTGGCGAATTCACTGGATTGGAAGTTGAACAGGCCCAGATCCAGCCAGCGCCGAGCCCCCATGATGGTTTTGCCCCAGAGCAGGGTAGCGACCAGGGCGAGTACGGTGGCCACGAACAACGGCCAGGCCAGCATCCGCAAGTGGCGATAATCAAAGACCAGGAAGGCGATCATTCCGCCCAGGCCGATCATGCCCCAGTAGAGTTGCTTTCGATAAAAGGAGGTCAAGGTGAGGCCCTCCTCCATCCGGAACCCACTGGCGGAGTAGAGGTTGACGACTCCCATGGCGAACAGGGCTATGGCGAAGCCAGCCAAGGCCCAGTCGAAGTGGGTGATCAAGCGGCGATCAATCAGAGTCACGGGCTTCGTCCGTTTCTTGGGGGGCTGGGGGGTCAGGGAACAGGTAGTCGTAAATGGACTTGATGATCGGTCCGGCGGTGGAACCGCCGCCTCCGCCGTGTTCGACCATGGCCGCGATGACGTAACTGCGTCCGTCCCTTTGGCCGAAGGAATTCATCCAGGCGTGGTCGCGAAAGTGGTACGGAATGTCCTTGAGATCGGCTCGTTCGAATTCGCTCATCAACCGAACCACCTGGGCCGTTCCGGTCTTGGCCCCGAGGCGCACGCCGGGCTTGGCGATCCGTCGCGCCGTGCCTCGCGACCCCTCGACGGTGTTGACCATGGTCTGCACAAGGAATTCCCGATGCCCGGCCTGCAAGGGCAGCTCTCCCAGGATTTCCGGAGGCACGTCGGCAAGGAGCTGAGGCTTGAGCAGTCTGCCGCCGTTGATCAGGGCCGCGGTGTATCTGGCCACCTGCAGCGGCGTGGTCAACATGTAGCCTTGCCCGATGGACATATTCAGGTTTTCTCCCCCGTGCCAAGGTTCGTTGAAACGGCGGCGCTTCCAATCGCGGCTGGGAACCAAGCCCATGGACTCGTGGGGCAGGTCGATGCCGGTGCGCACGCCGAATCCGCTTTCCACGGCATGGGGGTGCATCCGGTCCACGCCGAGTTTGTCCCCGAGGGTGTAGAAGTAAACGTCGCAGGATTGGACCAAGCCCTGAGTCATGTCCATCCAGCCGTGTCCGCGTCGTTCCCAGCAGCGGAACAAGCGGTTGCCCAGCCGGAGCCCGCCAGAGCAGAAGACGCGGTCCGTGGTCGCGGCGATGCGGTGTGTCAGCGCGGCCCCGGCGATAACCAGCTTGAAGACCGAACCCGGGGGGTACGCGCTCTGGATGGCCCGGTTCTGCAAAGGATGGGCGGGGTTGTCCCGGAGCAGTGCCCAGTCCGCGTGGCTCAGGCCGGAGACGAACAGGTTGTTGTCAAAGGCCGGTTTGCTGACCAGGGCCAGTACCTGGCCGGTATCGGCTTCCATGACGATCACGGAGCCGACATGCTCGGCCAAGGCTTGGTCGACGAATTCCTGCAATTCCAGGTCGATGCTCAGCCGAACATCGCCTCCGGCTTCAGGAGGGACCAGCATCGTGGTCCCCAACTGACGTCCGGCGGCGTCCACGTCCACTTGGCGAGCCCCCTTGCGTCCGCGCATGGCCGATTCCATGGTGAATTCGATCCCCTTCTTACCGACGCTGTCGCCCAGGGTCAGGCCTGGATCGGCGTTCATTTCCTGCTCGTTGGCCTCGGCTACGTATCCGATGACGTGGGCCAGCAATGGGCCCTGGGGATAAAACCGTCTCGGCTTGGTGACGATCTTCAGTTCCGGCCAGGTCATGGTGTTGGCTTCGATGATGGCCAGTTGCTCGAAGGTCAGAGAATGTACGAGGATTTGCGGCTCAAACCGTCGGATTCTCGGGCGTCCCTTTTCGAAGGTTTCCTGGAGAAGGTCGTGGTCCATATTCAGCCAGTCGCTGATCCGTTGGAGGGCGGCGGGGATGTCCCGGGAGTCTTCGCGAACGATGGCCAGGGCGTAAGCCGGTTCGTTAACGGCCAACAACACACCGTTGCGATCCCTGATCAGGCCCCGGGGAGCGTAAACCTGCTGCTGACGGATGCGGTTGTTTTCGGCCCGGTCCGAGAACTCCTGGCCTCGATGCAGTTGCAGATACCAGAAACGCAGGGTGAAGACGATGAATATTCCCAGCACCAGCAGCTGGAGAAACAGCAGGCCGTTCTTCGGAGACTGCTGAGATTCGGCGTCACGATTGAGATGCATGGCGGGAGATGAAGCGGTAAACGGCGTCTAGAAGCCACCAACCAAGTATGATCGTCGCGAACATGGTCAAACTTTCCAAGAACAGGCGCTGTCCTTGGATGTTCAGGGACTGAAGGCCAGCCATGGTATGCAGGATAATCACTTGCGCGAGGGCGAAGGTGGCGGCCAACAGCAGGATGAAGACCGGACTGCGGGCTTCGAACAGACCGCGTCCGACCAGGAACATCCCGACGAGGCCTCCGTAGCGCAAGACCCCTGCTCCGAACACCAGGGCCCCGGAGCCTTCCTGGATTAGAAGCGCCGGAAGGATCAGCGCGAGGACATGGCCGAATCGTTCACGCTGCAGGCAGAGAATGATGCCGGGCACGAAGAAGTCCGTTCCGGGGAAAAATAGTTGGAGCCAAACCGCCAAAACGAAGAAGACGACCCAAAAAACGCGTATCGGGGTCACGCCGATGACGGAAAGCACGTCTATTCTTCGATGACCGGGGTAAGGTTCAGCACCAGGAATACTTCCTCCAGGTTGCGCAAGTCGACGAGGGGCGCGGCCTCCACTACTTGGAACAGCGAGGTGCTGGGCCGTTCGATGCGCTGGACCCGGGCCACGGGCAGTCCTTTGGGAAAAATGCCGTCCATGCCGGAGGTGACGAGGATTTCGCCCTCCCGCAGCAGGTCGTTCAACGGGACGTATTGCATTTGCAGTTCTCGTTGCGGCCCATTGCCCACCAGGATGCCTTGCGTGCGGTGGTCACGGCCCATGATCGCCACCTTGCTGTTGGGATCGGTGATCAAGAGCACGTTGGAAAAGGTAGGGGAGCCGCGCAGCACCCGCCCCACGACTCCCAGGGGGGTGATCACGGGAGTGTTTTCGGCGACACCGACCCGGGTTCCCTTGTCCACCAGCAAGGATTCCACCACTGCGTGCGGTCCGAATCGTGCGGCCACTACCCGTCCGCCTTCCAGAGTCCAGTCCTCGGGCGGCTGGAAATCGTGCAGGTTTCGCAGGCGGTTGACCTCGGCGGCCTCCTCATGCAACCGGGACAATTGCAGATAAAGATCGGTGACCTTGGCCCACAGCCGTTCATTCTCCTGGCGCACCTCTCCCAGGTTGACGTAGGAATCCCAAGTGGAACGAACCTGTTCCCTGGTCCATCGCAGAGGAAACGAAACCCAGGCCACGATTTCCAGGCCGGTATTTCCCGTGATCCCGTCCAGGACGCCGGTACGCCAGTTCCAGGTGTAAATGCTCAGAAGCAGAAAGGTGAGCAGGAGCAAAAAAGCTATGAATCGCTTGGAGCGGACGGGGAAAAGGCTAATCGATGGTTACCTCTCGTAAAATGTCCAGGCTGTCCAGTGCCTTGCCGGAGCCCAGAACCACTGCGGAAAGCGGATCGTCGACGACGGTGATGGGCAGAGAAGTCTCCTCGCGCAGCAGGTTGTCCAACCCGCGGAGCAGGGCGCCGCCTCCAGTCAAAACAATGCCGCGGTCGACGATGTCCGCGGCAAGCTCGGGAGGGGTCTGCTCCAGGGCGATGCGCACCGCCTGGACGATGACGTCCACCTGGTCGGCCAAGGCCTTGCGGACCTCCTCGGACGTGATCAGAATATTCTGGGGAATGCCCGTGACCAGATCCCGTCCCTTGACCTCCATCTCTTCTTCCTTTTCAAGTGGAAAGGCCGAACCGAGCTGCATCTTGATCTTCTCCGCGGAACTCTCTCCGATGAGCATGTTATATTTGCGTTTCAGGTGCTGCATGATGGACTCGTCCATCTTGTCCCCGCCCATACGCACGGACTTGCTGTAAACAACGCCGGAGAGAGAAATGACGGCCACTTCGGTGGTGCCGCCGCCGATGTCCACGACCATATTGGAAGTCGGCTCGGTGACGGGCAGGTTGGCGCCGATGGCCGCCGCCATTGGCTCCTCGATCAGGTAGACTTCCCGCGCCCCGGCGCTTTGCGCGGACTCGCGCACGGCTCGCTTCTCCACCTGGGTGATGCCCGTGGGCACGCAGATAATGATCCGCGGCCGCACCAAATGACGACGGTTGTGGACCTTGGAAATGAAGTGTCGGAGCATGGCCTCCGTGATCTCGAAGTCCGCGATGACACCGTCCTTCATGGGCCGGATGGCTTCGATGTTGCCGGGAGTTCTGCCAAGCATCCGCTTGGCCTCGGCGCCCACGGCCAAGACCTTGTTCTGGCCGCGGTTGTCCTTCTTCACGGCGACCACGGAAGGTTCACGCAGCACGATGCCCTTGCCCTTGACGTAGACGCAGGTATTGGCGGTGCCCAAATCAATCGCCAAATCGCTGGAAAACGGGCCCAGCAGGATATCCAGAATTCTCGACATAGACCCTCGCTTGGGGATAAGATAGGATGATATAGCGACGAGCGCGCAAAGTCCGAGAATCTAGCAAATATGGTGGGTGCAAGCAAGGCGGCGAGTCGCCTTCGCGCTTTCCCCGCGAAGTCTTCCCAAATCGATCCTAACGTGTCGCCCTTCCGTTTTAACTCCCTTTCCGTTTATTTACGGTCAAAATACGGCGTCCGAGTGCGGAAAATTCCCCTGGACGCCGGTTCCACCTGCCCGAATCGAGATGGGCTTCTTTCCCGAAGCGGCTGTGTGTTCTGCAACCCGTCTGGGTCGGGCACCGGCCTGTTTGATAGCGGACTGTCCCTGAGCGAGCAATGGATTTTCTTGACCCGGCGCTTAGGGCGAAAATATAAGACGGACGCTTTTTGGGCTTATCTGCAATCCTTTTCCAACACCTACGGTCCATTGAGCCGGGTCCGGCGGTTGATGGGCGAGTTGGCCGGCCTGCCCGGAGTTCGTCTGATCGGCCTGGGAACTCGTCCGGATTGTCTGGACGAGGAAAAACTGCGGTGCATCGCGGACTGTGGCTTTGCCGAAGTCTGGCTGGATATCGGGCTGCAATCCGCCAATGATCGAACCTTGCAGCGCATCAATCGTGGTCACGACTTCGCCTGTTTCGCCCGGTGCGTGGACCGGGCCCATGCCCGGGGGCTTTTTGTCTGCGCCCACATCATGCATGGGCTGCCCGGCGAAAGCGACGCCGACTTTCTGGAAACCATCAACCAGGTGAATCGACTGCCCGTCACGGGGATCAAGTTCCACAATCTCTTCGTGGCCAAAGGCAGTCCCCTGGAACCGATCTGGCGAAGCGGCGGCTACGTCCCGCCGACCAAGGATGCTTATGTCCGAGCCGTGATCGCGGGGCTGGAGCTGCTCAGATCGGACATTATCGTGCATCGCCTGAACGCGGACCCTTTGCCCGACGAACTGCTGGCGCCGCGGTGGGCCCGGGACAAGCGGGACGTGCTGGATACGCTGCGGCGACGCATGGAAGCTGAGGACGCGCGGCAAGGTCGGAACTTCCCGTATTCATGACGGGCGAGACTTTTTACGGCAAGGAGAAGCCATCATGCCAACATGCGACCTCATCCGGGTCGATCCGCTTTTTCTCAGTCTGACGTGGCGGGGAGACCGCCTGGCATCCATATCCCTGGAATGGTCGGAAAGGTCGGCGGCCGGGCGGCAATCCGCCTTGATCACCCCCTGGGCCGAGCCGTTCCGAGACAGTCTGGCGCGCTACCTGTCCAAGGAGGAGCCGGCTTGGCCGGAGGTTGCACTGGCCGGAGACGGTTTGAGCGATTTCGCCTGGAAGATTTTGCGGCGCTTGCGCGCCGTGCCGACCGGAGCCTGGCTCAGTTACGGACGATTGGCGGCGGAGTGCGGACATCCCAAGGCCGCCAGGGCCGTAGGGCGGGTCATGGCCCGCAACCCGTGGCCCTTGGTGTTTCCCTGCCACAGGGTGCTGGGGCGCTCCGGTCAATTGACTGGCTTTGGTCCCGGCCTGGATATGAAACGATACCTGCTGGCCCACGAAGGCATTCCCCATGTCCCGGCGAAGCCGGACGTCGCGTAATCAGAAATCAACAGATACTGGAGGATTCATGCGCTTTTTTATTCTGGGCGGGACCGGTTTCGTCGGCAAGCATTTGATTGACTGGTTGGTGCAACAAGGCCATGACGTGGAAGTCCTGGGACGAAGTGCGAAAAGTTTGGAGCGAATTCCTTCCGGATGCCGGACCGTCATCGGCGATCCCATGCGCCCTGGAGAGTGGCAGGACCGGGCGGGCCGGGCCGACGTGGTGATCAACCTGGTCGGCCGGTCGATTATGACCCGCTGGAACGAGGTGACCAAAAAGGAGATCCTGGAATCCAGGGTTCAGTCCACGCGCATGGCCGTGCAGACCCTGGCCGGAGATCAGGGCAAGGGCAAGGTCCTGATCAACGCCAACGCCGTGGGATACTACCCGCTGGATCGCAATGCCGTATTTGCCGAGGACGGCCCTCGGGGCGCGGGCTTTCTGGCCGAAGTGACCCAGGCATGGCAAGAGGAAGCGGAAAAGGCCCGCGGGTTTGGGGTCCGGGTGGTCATTGCCCGATTCGGGACCGTGCTGGGACCGGACGGCGGGGCCATGGCCCAGCTGCTTCCGATCTTTCGCAAGGGCCTGGGCGGACGCCTGGGCAGCGGAGAGCAGTGGTTTCCGTGGATTCACGTGCTTGATCTGTGCCGGGCCTTGGAGTTCATGTCCCTGCACGCGGAGCTGGACGGCCCGGTGAACTGCTGCGCGCCTCAGGCCGCCACGAATACGTATTTCACCCGGGCCCTGGGAGGGCTGCTGCGTCGGCCGACGATTTTTCCGGTCCCGACGTTTGCCGTCAAATTGGCCCTGGGAGAGGTCGCCCAGGTCGTGCTGCAAGGGTCGAAAATCGTGCCCAAGGCCCTGACTGACGCCGGATTTACTTTTCGATTCGGGATGCTGGAAGGAGCTTTGCAGGACATTCTCGCCCAGAAGCAAACTCAGGCAGAGGCCAAATGAGCCGGTCGGTTTGGACGGAATCCTTCAGGGTACGGACCAGCGAGGCGGACATGTTCGGCCTGGCCCGCCTGGATGCCCTGTTCGGTTGTTTTCAGGAGGCCGCCGGGCATCACGCCCGGGATCTCGGCGTGGGCCGGGAACATTTGGACGCGCAAGGATGTTTCTGGGTGCTTTCTCGCTGCTGGATGCGCGTCCGGCGGTATCCGGCCTGGGGCCGGGAGTTCGTGGTCCGCACCTGGCCCCAGGGGGTGCGTCGGCTTTTCGCGCTGCGCCATTTTCGCCTGCTGGACCCGGGCGGCGAGGAATTCGGTTCCGGCATCTCGGCCTGGGTGATCCTGGACGCGGCGAAGCATCGACCGGTCCGTCCCGGTCCGTTTCTGGAGCACATGGTCTTGCCCGACGAGCTGGACGTGGAGGGCGACATTCTCGAAAAGCAAGATGTCGCCCAAGAAACGCGGAAACTGCGTCCCGTCACCGTGCCGTACAGCGACCTGGACGTGAACCGGCACGTCAACAACGCGGCCTACGTGCGCTGGATACTGGACAGTTTTGGTCAAGAGCACCACGAACGCCGCCAAGTCCGCTCCATCCGCATCGACTATCTGGCCGAGACCCTGCTTGGCGACGCCGTTTCCATCCATGGACGCACGGAAAAATCGAATGCGGATCGAATGGTCGTCCTCGGACGGCGCGGGGCGGAAGAGCAACAGGTCTTTCAGGCCGAGCTGACCTGGGGGGAGCGGGATGAGGCGGATTGACGCTTTGTCGTGGATCGTTCGTGAGGAAAGGTCGGGAGGGGGCTATCGACTAAAGAGCCCGGCGGCCAGACCGACGAAAAAGTGCTTGGCGTTGGTTCCCAGGGAGCGGATGCGGTAGCCGCCCTCCTGGACCACCAGGGTCGGCAGGCGCAGTTCGCCGATCATCCGTCCGTTGCGCTCGAAGTCCCTGGCGGTCAGCCCCCAGGTGCCGGTGGGATCGCCCTTGGCCGGGTCCAGTCCCAAAGCCACCACCAGGGTCCGGGGCGCGAACTTGGTGATCCGGCGAAGAGCCTTGGTCAACGCCTGCCGGTACCCCTCGCCGTCGAGGGTTTCCGGCAGGGCGATGTTCAGGTTGAACCCCTCGCCTGGCCCCTCTCCTTTTTCTTCCTCATATCCGCTGAAATACGGATACGCGAAGCGGGGATGGCCGTGCAGGGAGAGGGTGAGCACGTCCGGGCGACGAGCGAAGATGTCCTGGGTGCCGTTGCCGTGATGAAAGTCGATGTCCAGTACCGCCACCCGGCCGTGTCGGCTCAGGCTCTGAGCGGCCGCGGCGGCGGAATTGAAATAGCAGAACCCTCCGAAAACACGACGCTCCGCGTGATGTCCCGGAGGTCGCACCAGGGCATAGGCGGCGCGGTAGCCTTCGCGCAGGGCCTGGGCCGCCGTGAGGGCGCAGTCCACGGCCCGCTTGGCTGCCAGAAAAGCGTTGTGGTTGATAGGCGTGAAGGTGTCGATGCAGAAGTATCCGGCCCGGACCGGCAATTCCTTGGGCGGCTTGGTGCTGTTGCGGATCGGGAAAACATAGGGATAGACCGATTCGCCGGGCTTCAACAGCGCGGAGGCCCGCCTGATGTACTCCACAAGCTGCCGGTCATGCACGGCCAGGATATGCTCCTCGCCGAAATGGCGCACCTTGATGCGCTGAAACAGGCCCAGCGGCTCGATGGCCTTGAGAATGGAGCGGATCCGCACCGGTGCCTCCACATATCCCCGTTCATGGACGTGATGGATGTCATGCCGGTCATTGACCACCAGGGCGATGCTTTTGTCCTGGTGCAGTACGGTCCCTCCCGGCCACGTCGGTGCGGCCGACCGGTCCGCGTCCGGCGCCACGTATCGCGGATCGCGAATGCGCACCGGATCGTCCTCAAAAGAGGCCACGACCATCTCCACATAGCCCGGAGGACAGCTTCCGGCGTATTTACGTTCCAGGACGGCCCTGGCGACCTTTTGGGCGTCCCGGCGGCGCAACGGTTTATTCCGGCCCAATAGGTCGGCCACAAGATACGGCGGACAAGTGTCCTCCGGCTTGAGCGGCGTTTCATAGGCCGTGCCGACGATGGGTCTGGCCCCGAAGCGCTCGTAAAAACGCAGTCGGGCCTTGTTTTGGCGCAAGGTGGAGGGGGCGGCGCACAAGTCCGGATCATCGGGCAGGCACTCGAAGAACACTCCCGTCAGCTCCAAGGCCTTGGCCTCTTCCCGGACCCTGGCGTACAGCGCCCCGCCCACGCCCCCTCCGGTTTGCATGGTGGCCGCGGACATGAAGTCCAGGTATCCAAAGCGCAGATCCGGGGCGTGCATGAACAAGGCAAAGCCCTTCAGCCGATTGCCCGAACCCTCGGCGGCGAAGAGGATGGTTCGGAAGCGATACTTTAGCGGATTGAGCAATTGCTCCGGCAACTTGGCCACGTCCTCGGGCGCAAGCAACGGAAACTGCTCGCGCAGAATTTCCTGGACCTGAACGATGACCCGGGCGTCACCGGGCCATGTGGCATCCTGAACACGACGAATGCGGAACATGTGCTCAGCTTCCGTCGTCGAAAACGTAGCTGGAATAAAGGCGGGGGTAGACGTAGGGCTGGTCCGGGGCTGGGATGATTTCCAGGCGGTCGGCCAGGATCAACGGAATGTCCTCTTCCATGAACCGCATCGCGGAAATCCGTCCTTGGATCCGCACCCAGGAGTCGTTGGGCGGAAGCGGCGGGTCGGTCCGGACCAGCAGGCCGTAGACCGTGGCGTCGGCCAGGCAGCAGGTGACGGCGATTCGAGCTACGGCCAGTTCGTTTTCGGCCATGGTGCCATCATGGAAAGCGAACCCGGAAAACTCCACTCGACGCCCCTGGAATCGATCTAGGTACGCGGAAATGATCAGCATGGAGTCGAGAAAGACCTCCCCGGTGATGCGCAGCGCGTCCCTGCCCAGCAGCTCTTCGGACAGATCCTGGTATATCTCGCGGTCGTACCAGATGCCCAGTTCCTCCCGCAGTTTGGCCTGTTCTTCTTCCAGATCCGAGCCCGTCGAATCGAAATCCATGGCCTGTCCGCTGTCCCAGGGTGTTTCCTCCTGGAAGAACAGGTGGTTTTCCGGAGGCAGGCCGGGAATCCGCTCCGGACCAAAGACACTCGGAGCCGGTGAACGGCTTAGCGCAATACCTTTCTTTTCCGCCACCCGGCTGTCCAGAGCCTGATGCGGCAGAAAAAAGCCGGTGATCAAAACCAGCCCGAACAAGGCCGCCATGGCGACCTTGCCGGCCTGAGACGGTTCGTGTTCGTGGCTGCACCCGCACCGGGCCGCAGCCTCAGCAGTCGGGATCAGCAACGTCCACAAGCCGTGCAGGGCCATCACCAGAAACGCCGCAGTGGAAAAAATCACGAACGGCTGCATTTTGGGGGCCTGGTAAAGATGGATGGCCTCGCTCAGGAGCAGGACGGTTTGCAGGGCGGCCAATCCCAGCAGCAGCACGACCTGAACGGCCCCAAAGAAAAGCCAAGGGCGTCCAGGCTTCTCCATGGAAGGGCAGGGTTCGGGCGCGGTGTCGCGGGATCGGTGCTTCTCGCTGGTCATGCGGGGCAATATCTCACTGGACGCCCAGGAAATGCAAGCCCATGACCAGCAGGAAAACGGTCAGGGTTCCGCTGAGGATGAACACGGCCACGAACCGGGCCGGAAAATAGCCCACGAGCATGGCCGTGTTCTTCAGGTCCAGCATGGGGCCGAAGACCAGAAAGGCCAGCAGCGAGGGCAGGGTGAAAGCCGCGCCGAAGGAAGCCGCCACGAAGGCGTCCGCCGCTGAGCACAAGGACAAGAGATAGGCCAGGATCATCATCACCACGGTGGAGGACCAGGGCGCGGAACCGATGTCCAGAAGCACTGCCTGATGCAGGAAAGTCTGGAACAGGGAGGCGATCAGCGCGCCGAGGATGAAGTAGCAGCCCACGGTGAAGAATTCGGACGTGGTGTGCCGGGCGATCTCGTGCCATGTTGCGGCCCGCCGGAGACTTTTGGGCGCATGGCCGTGGTCCATGGGCAGTTCCCGGGGGAAATCCCCTTCCAGCCGTTTGCGCAGCAGGCAGACCACGGAACCGACGATTAAAGCCGCTACGGCCGACAGGGCCAGGCGCAGAATAAGCACGTCCGGATTCAGTCCAAAAGCGAACAGAGTGGACGCCGCGACCACCGGATTGAGGACCGGCGCGGCCACCAGAAAAACCGCCCCGGCGGCCAAAGGCATGCCCTTGCGCACCAGACTGCGGATAACCGGAATGATGGCGCACTCGCAGATGGGGAACAGGGCGCTGAGCAGCACCGCCGGGAGCAGGGATAACCAGGGATTCTCCGGCAGCCAACGGCGGAAAAAATGTTCCGGAATGAGCACCAGCACCAGGGAGGAAAACAACGCCCCAAGGAGAATGAAGGGAAAGGATTCAAAGACGATGCTTAAAAAGATCATCTTGGCGTGCAACAGGGCGTCGACCATAATTGGAGGTGGGGTGGAGATGGAGAGGTTGAATGTTGAGTTTGAAAAAAGCCTGGAAATTTTAAAACTTGAGTTTCAAAATTTCCAGGCTTGGTGACTCACGACAAGCTGTGGCGGTTGTATCCGTTCAGTCTCACACGTTGATCTTCGGACACGAAGCTAAAGCTTTTTCCAGATCGCACTCGGGGAACTCGTCGTCCTTGAGCTTGCCCTGGTTGAAGGCGTCGTAAGCTCCGAGGTCAAGCAGACCGTGGCCGGAGTAGAGGAAGACGATCACTGTGCCTGGGTCGCTTTCCTTGGCCACGTCCATTGCCGCCTTGATGGCGTGGGAGGTTTCGGGAGCGGGGAGGAATCCTTCGGTCTGCAGGAACAGCTTTGCCGCCTCGAAGACGTCGTTCTGGTAGTAGGCGCGAGGCTCCACCATGCCCTGGTCCACCAAGTGAGAGACGATGGGCGCGTCGCCGTGGTAGCGTAGGCCTCCGGCATGGATGGGCGGCGGAAAGTAGCCCGATCCCAGAGTGTGCATCTTGAGTAGCGGGGTCATCTTGGCCATGTCGCCGTAGTCGTAGCGGAACTCGCCCTTGGTCAGGGTCGGGCAGGCCTTGGGCTCCACGGCCACGAAGCGCGGGCCCTTGCCATGCATCTTCTCCGGCACGAAGGGCAGAACCAACCCTCCGAAATTGCTGCCTCCTCCCACGCAGCCCACGAGCACGTCGGGCTTTTCTCCGGCCAAGGCCAGTTGCTTCTGGACCTCTAAGCCGGTGATGGTCTGGTGTAGCAGGACGTGGTTGAGCACGCTGCCCAGGGAGTACTTGGCGTCGTCATGGGTGGCCGCATCCTCCACGGCCTCGGAAATGGCCAGCCCCAGGCTGCCGCCGGAGTCAGGGTTTTCGGCCAAAACGGCCCGACCGGCATTGGTCTTGTCCGAAGGCGAGGGAAAGACTTCGGCCCCATAGGAGCGGATCAGTACGCCCCGGTACGGCTTTTGTTCGTAGCTGCAGCGGACCATGTACACGGTGCATTCCAGGCCGAACATCTTGCAGGCAAAGGACAACGCCGTGCCCCACTGACCGGCCCCGGTTTCGGTGGTCAGACGGCGCACGCCTTCCAGTTTGTTGTAGTAGGCCTGGGCAATGGCCGTGTTCGGCTTGTGAGAGCCGGCCGGGGAAAGGGACTCGTTTTTGTAGTAGATTTTAGCCTTGGTTCCCAAGGCCTTTTCCAGGCGATGCGCTCGGACCAGGGGCGTGGGCCGGAACAGACGGTAGATGTCCCAGACCGGTTCCGGGATGTCGATCCAGCGCTGAGAGGACATCTCCTGCTCGATGACGGACATGGGGAAAATTGCGGCCAATTTCTCCGGCCCCAGGGGTTTTTGGGTAGCGGGGTCAAGCGGTGGAGCCAGGGGCGGGGAAAGGTCGGGCAGGACATTGTACCACTGGCGGGGCATGTCCTTTTCAGGCAGGTTGATGCGATAATCCATGGAAGGGTCTCCTGATGGGTCGACGTTTATAAATCGGCGATGCGCCGTGCGACAGCGTAAGACGAAGAGGTCTTTTTTGGCCGGAAGGTGGGAAACTGTCAACACGCGTTGTTGCCAACCGGGGGAGAACGTCCCAGGTTGATCAGTCGAGCGCGGCGAGGCGGAGAATACGTTCCACGATGGCCGTGGTGGAAAAGCCCGGCAACAGGTCAAGGCTGAAAACCTCGCCGCCCCAGGAAGCGACCTCGGCCGCACCGACAATGCGATCCTTGGTCCAATCGCCGCCCTTGATGAGCACGTCGGGTTGAATGGCCTTGATCAACTCCAGCGGAGTGTCCTCCTCAAAAGCGATCACGGCGTCCACGCACTCCAGTCCGGCCAGGACGTAGGCGCGCTGCTCAAGCGGTGTGACGGGTCGCGAAGAACCTTTCAGTCTGGTGATGGACGCGTCGCTGTTCAGGCCGATGACCAACATGTCGCCGTGGGCGCGGGCACGGCGTAGCAGGTGGACATGGCCGGCGTGCAGGATGTCGAAACAGCCGTTGGTGAAGACGAGGGGGCGTGGATGGACGCGGGCGCGTTTACAAAACGCTTCCAGGGACTGAATTTTGGGGTGAATGAGTTCCAGTGGTTTCATCAAGTTTTGGAAAAAGCCTCGAACCGTTGGACGGCGCTGGTGTTCAGCTTGAAGGTCAGGGCGTAGAGGTGGTGGAAAAAGTCGACGTATTCCACGAAGACATGGTCCGGCACATGAATGCGGGCCGCTGAAAAGTTTAGAATACAGTGGATGTTCGATTCCACGAGGTAGTTGGCGGCGCGCTGGGCGCGATCCGTGGGAGTGGTGATGATGCCAATCTCGATGCGCATGTCCTTGACATTTTCTTTCATGCGTCGCGGACACATCACTTCCAAATCGGCGATGGTTTCCCCTATCTTGAACGGATCGCAGTCAAAGGCGGCTACTATTTGGAATCCACGCTTCGGAAAGCCTTTGTAGCGAAGTAGGGAACGCCCAAGGTTGCCGACGCCGATCAGGGCGGTACGCCATATACGGTCAGTGCCCAGAGAGACCTTGATGGACTGGATCAGCTTGGCGACATAATAGCCAACTCCGCGAACGCCGAATTCTCCGAAGTAGGCCAGGTCTTTGCGGATTTGAGACGGGTTGACGTCGCAGGCGCGAGCAAGCGCCTCGGAGGAGACGACTTCGATCTCCTCGTCGTTCAGCGCTTCGAGTACCTGGAGATACACGGCCAGGCGCTGGATCGTGGCCCTGGGGATGTGTTTGCTTTTCACAGGTGTGTGTGACGAGTTGTGAAAATATGAACATGTTTGCGGCCAAAAAAGACCGCTCTCTTGCCGAGAGCGGTCTTTTTTGATCTTCGAATGAAGAAATGTGCCGTGTTAGCCGATGAAGGGGTTGGCGAACAGCAGGATCAGGTTCACGACCAGGGCGTAAATTGCCAGGGACTCGATGAAGGCCATGCCCAAGAGCAGGGTCACGGTGATCTTGCCGCTGGCTTCGGGGTTGCGGGCGGTACCTTCGCAGGCCGCCTTCAGGCCCATACCCTGAGCGATACCGCAGCCGAAGGCGGCAATGGCCATACCCAGGGCGGTGGCAATGGCGATCATGGAGATGGTGCCGGGATCGACATCGGCGGCAAAGGCGACGGAAGCCATACCCATCAGGGCCACGGTGGTCAGGGCGATCAAAAACAGTTTGCGCATTGGACTACGTCCTCCTTAAAAGAAGAGTGTTATAGTGGTTGGTCAAATGACCATTTCCCCCGAAAGGTGCTTAGTGGGCTTCCTCAAAGGCTCCCTTGAGGTACATCAGGGAGAGCATGAAGAAGATGAAGGCCTGCATGGTCTTCATCAACACGAAGAGCATGAAGATGGGCAGGGAGCCGAGGATCGGCGCCAGGAAGAACATCAGGGCGATGACGATTTCTTCGCCGCGGATGTTTCCGAAAAGTCGCAGCGTGAGTGAAAGTGGGCGGGCCAGGTGGCTGATGATTTCAATGGGCAGCATCATGGGCGCCAGCCACCAGAAAGGACCGGTGAAGTGCTTGATGTAGTGCAGGCCGTGGAGTTTGAAACCCCAATAGTTGTAGTACAGGAAGACGAAGATGGCCATGCCCACGTTGGTGTTGATGTTGGCCGTGGGTGCGTCCGCGCCGGGAACCAGGCCGGAGAGGTTCATGAAGAGGATGTAGATGAACAGGGTGAAGAGCACTGGAAACACCTTGCGGCCGGCCTCGCCCATGTTCTGGACGACGAAATCCTCCATGCCGCCAATCAGCGCCTCCCAGACGTTTTGACTTTTTCCCGGGACGAGGGTGAGCCTCCTGGTGGCAAGCCAGCCCAGAAAAATCAGCAGGACGATGATCGCCCAGGAGTACACGATATGAATGTACTCGTGAGGAAAGTGGACGCCGATGGCTTCCAGCCCCTCTTCCAGAATGAGAACGTATTGAATGTCTCCAGCCATTTGGTCAAGCCTCCTTCACTTTTTGCCGGTAAAACCGGAAAACGCCCCAGAACAAAATATTCACGACCACCGTGCTCAACCCTGCCACCAGGGCCGGCACGGGGAGCCCTCCCCAGGCGATCAGGCCGAACAGGGCCAATCCGGTGAGGAGTAATCGTCCATAAAACTGAGCCAGGGAAACGACAACCGCGCCCTCTTGTCGATGCACGACGGATTGCAGACTCTTGGCCAAAAACCAAAAGTTCATGGTGACCAATGCGCAACCGGCTGCAAAGGCCATGGCCCATGAACTCAACCCGGTAACGAGAGCGAGGATGCATCCGAGAACCAGCAGGTAGATCTGGTTGCGGACCAGGGTGCGCACGTCATGCAGCAAAAAACCCCGTCGCGCGAGAAAGGTCTCAATCCTGTGGTTTATCCTGCCGAGCGGCCGCATCCTGTTTGTCCAATTCCCTCTGAATCTTCTTGGTTTCCATGTACATATTCTTGAAGCCGGCGATGATTCCAAAAACCAAGAAAAGCAAAAAAAGCGTGGGCTTTGTATCCAACCATTTGTCCAGGTACCATCCGATGAGCGCACCCACGAACGTCGACGCGACGAGGTGGATGCCCAAAAGGCCGGCCTGGGAGAACGGCTGCATCAGGTCTTTGTACTTGGACTTGGATCGAAAAAACATATCTTAATGTTTGGCTCTCTGGGTGTAAATGCCGTGTGTTCTGGGCGTAGTCGGGGCGTATCGATATGATACTGCCTCGGAAGGGAACTCATTTCGTTCGTTCTGTCTTCTGTCCCTTCGTGCAAACATTCACATGCCCACGGCGTCTATCACAGCGCTCCGGAGCAAGTCAACGAGGTCGACGAAAAAAACAACGTGGCGGACGTCGTGATGGCATTTCTTCGTGTCGTTAGATTTTCAAAAGATTGCACTTGCGGGCGTCGTGGCGGGATGACAAGTTTCCTGGAAGCGAATAGGAATCCTCCTTGCCCGACACGGCGCAGTGGCCGAGGCGGTGAACGGTCGAATGCCGCCCCGTCCGCCACCGCTCGCCGAGGAGTGCGGGTGTTCCCTGAAAATAACAGAAGTCATTGGAATCGTTTGGAGGAAACCGAAATTCGTCATGGCCATACCTAAAGCATTACCTTCCCAAAGCCTGCGCGCGCGGCTCGACCCCGAGCACATCGGCTACGTCGACAGCACCGAGATCCCCTGCGCGGATCCGGCTCCGCCCATGCAGCCCAGAGCCTTGCACGCCCTGGAGTTGGGGCTGAGCATCCCTAAAAAAGAATACAATATTTTCGTGGTCGGTGAGCCGCAACTCGGACGGACGTACCTTGTGCAAGACTACCTTAATCCGCGCGCCGCCCAAAGGCCGACCCCGCCGGATTGGGTCTACGTCTTCAATTTTGAGGATCCGGATCGTCCTCTGGCTGTCTCCCTGGCCTCCGGCGCGGCCAAGGCGTTCAAGGCCGAGCTGGCCGCCGTGGTGCATCGCATACGCGACGAGGTACCAAACCGTTTCAGCCAGGACCAGTATTTACGGCAAAAGGAAAAACTGGTCCGCCAGTTTCAGAACTCCAAGGAGGAATTGATTCTCCAGATGGAGGAGCAAGCCGACGGGCACGGGTTCAACCTCTCCTTCGACGAGCAGGGCAACGTTAACCTGTTTCCCATCGTGGACGGGAAGGTTTTGAACAGCGGCGACGTGGAGAAGCTGGAACCGGGGGTGAGGTTGAAGCTGCGCAACGAAGGCGATCAAACCTTGGACGCGATGCTCGGCCTGCTACGCCAGATCAACGCCCGTGAACAGGATTTGCGTGACGCAGAACGCAATTTGGAGCGAGACGTGCTGGAGCAGGTACTGCTGGAAGCGCTGGAACCGTTCATCGCCCAGCATGTCGAGCACGAACGCCTCCATGCCTTTTTGACAGCATTGCGCGGGGATCTGCTGGACAACCTGGATCAGTTCAAGCCGAAGGACCAGGTGGCCCAAGTCGGAGGTCCGGAGGCCATGGCTTCCAACGAGGGCTTTTTCGATCGGTACATGGTCAACCTGTTCGTGGACAACAGCCGGTTGAATGGAGCGCCGATCATCGTCGAGGACAACCCCACGTTCTTCAATCTCTTGGGCTGCATTGAGCGCGAGGCGGAATGGGGGGCCCTGTTCACCGACTTTTCCCTGCTCAAGCCCGGGGCTTTGCATCGAGCCAACGGCGGTTTCCTAGTCCTGCACATTGAAGACGTTCTCCAACATCCCCAAGCCTGGGAAGGTCTTTTGCGGGCACTGCGCTCCATGCAGATCCGCATCGAAGACCCCGGTGATCATCACGAAACGATCCGCACCAAGACTATCACTCCGGAACCCATCTCCTTGGACGTGAAGGTAATCCTCGTGGGCACGGACGAGGCTTACGACCTGCTTCTGGCTTACGACGATCGGTTTCCCAAGCTGTTCAAGATCAAGGGGCAGATCCAGGATACGGTGACCCGCGACGCGGATTCCATCCACAAGTATGTTCAGACCATGGGCCGGATGATTCGCGAGGACGAACTGCTGCCTTTCGACCGAGACGCCCTGGCCTGGCTGGTGGACTTCGCTTCCAGGCTGGCCGAGGACCAAAAAAAGCTGTCCCTGCGTTTGCCCATCGTCCGCGAGCTGATGATCGAGGCCTCGGCCATGGGATCAATGCGTCAGGCCGCCATGGTCGACAGGCGGACCCTGGAGGAGGCCTGGGAGGCCCGTAACTACCGGGCCAACCTGTACGAAGAGGAGTTTTTGTCCGAGTACGACCGGCAGCTGATCAAGGTGGCCACCACCGGCAGCGCCGTGGGCCAAGCCAACGGCCTGTCCGTCTCGTTCCTGGGGGACTACGAGATGGGGCTGCCGCATCAGATTTCGTGCAGCGTCGGCGTCGGACACGGCGGGATCATCGACCTGGAGCGGGAAGCTGAACTCGGCGGGCCGATCCACACCAAGGGTATGATGATTCTCAAAAGCTACCTGCTCAAGCTCTTTGCCCAGAACAAGCCCGTGGTTCTGACCGCCAGCCTCTGTTTTGAACAGAGTTACGCCCAGGTGGACGGCGACTCCGCCTCGGGCGCGGAACTGGCCGCTCTGATCTCGGCCCTCTCCGGTTGTCCGAACAACTTGGCACTGGCTTTCACCGGCGCGGTCAGTCAATCCGGGGCGATCATGGCCGTGGGCGGAGTGACGCGCAAGGTGGAGGGCTTTTTCGAGGTCTGCCGCCGTCGCGGTCTGACCGGAAGCCAGGGAGTGATCCTGCCCGAAGACAACGTGGTCCACCTGATGCTTAAACAGGACGTAATCCAGGCCGTGGAGGAAGGACGATTCCATATCTACCCGGTCTGCTGCATCGAAGAGGCTTTGGAGATTCTGACAGGACTGCCGGCTGGGCGTCGGCTGAAAAACGGTTCCTTCTCCGTTGGCAGCCTGTATCGCCTCGCGGACGACCGGCTCAAAAAACTGGAAGAGTTGGCCACCCGGGATTCCTCGTCGCGAAAGCCGGATCGGGCGTCGCCCAGGACGAAGAAGGCCGCAACGACGACGTCCCCCGCCGAAGTCTAGGGACGACCTCGGGGATAATTCCGTGAACGTTCGACTGTCCGTGATCATCCCCGTCTTTCGAGAGGAACGGGGCATCACCTCCTTGGTGGATTATTTGACCACCCGCGCCCTGAATGAATCGGCGGAAATCCTGGTCGTAGACGGCGATTCGGAACGGCGAACCCTGATCGCTCTGCAAGGCCGGAACGTGATCCGGATCGGTTCGGATGCAGGGCGGGCCCGCCAGATGAACGCCGGAGCCGCCCAGGCGCGCGGCGACGTGCTGCTTTTCCTGCACGCGGACACCCGCCTGCCGACCGGAGCGGATACGCTCATTTTTCAGGCACTCCGAGATTCCCGGCTTGTGGGCGGGGCCTTCAAGCTGGCCATCGACTCACCCCGGGCGGCCCTGGGCTTGATTTCCGCAGTGGCGAATCTGCGCACTCGGATGACCAGGATTCCATATGGGGATCAGGCCATTTTCCTGCGCCGCGCGCACTTCGAGGAACTGGGGGGATACGCGGACATCCCTTTGATGGAGGATCTGGAACTGATGTTTCGGGTTCGATGCAAGGGGTGGCCCGTGGCTTTGCTTCGTGAAGCCGCGTTCACTTCGGCCCGGCGCTGGGAACAGGAAGGAGTCTGGCGCTGCACCCTACGCAACTGGGGAGTTCGGCTATTTTATCATTGCGGTCTGTCTCCAGCGAGGTTGCGGCGATTTTATCCCACCGCTGAGTCGGTCAATTCAGGCGCACACCCTTCCCCGACCGGCGGTGATCGGTCGGATTCCATGGTCTCATGATCCTTTCAGCAACCGCCCTCTCGGATTGCTTGGTCGTGATGATCAAGTATCCGCGACCCGGGCGGGTGAAGACCCGTTTGGTCGCGACATTGGGAGAAGAGAATGCCGCTGCTTTGTACCGGTGTTTTGTCCAGGACGTCTTATGCACCGTAGACGCCCTGAACGAGCATGCTCTGCTGAGCATCGATCCTTGGATCTATCGGACGGATTTTGCGGAGTGGCTGGGAAGTGAGCGCTGGTTCCAGCCTCAGGTCGGTCCTGACCTCGGCGCGAGAATGGACGATGCCTTTTCCCGGGCCTTCGAGGCGGGACACGACCGGGTGGTGCTCATCGGAAGCGACCTGCCGGATTTGCCCGGCAGCCTGCTGGTCGAGGCGTTCCGGGCTTTAGACCGCCATGATGTTGTCCTCGGCCCGGCCCGTGACGGCGGCTTCTATTTGCTCGGGTGGACGCGGCGGACTTTTCGCCCCGGACTTTTTGTCGCCATTCCCTGGAGTACGTCGAAGGTTCTTGCCGCATGCCGGGCGGCCTTGCTCCGAAGCGGCCTGGAGCCACGCCTTTTGGCGCCCTGGTCCGATGTGGACGATGAAGCGGGACTTCGACAACTCATTCAGCGAAATCTCCTGCCCGGTGATGCGGCTACTCGTGTATTCTTGAAATCGTCTCGTTTCCCTTCTTGATTTCAGAAGCTGGCCCGGTTGTATCAGGAAGCCAGCCCCTTGCGGCGAGACTCTCTTCAAGAACGGATTGACTCCTTGAACGAGCAGCTCTCTGTGAAAGGGCAGAATCTGATCGACACTTGAGCAAATTAACAAAAAGGCGGCTCAGGACAATACGGAATAGACCGCGCTCACGAAGATCAGGCTGATGACCCGCAGACTCTGGTTCCAGAAGATCAGTTTCGCGGCCAGGGCCGGTTTGAAGATTCCGGCGTAGTACGGGAATTGGTGTCTTACGGCTCGCATGGGCGAGGAGAGGATGTTGCCCACCAGGAGGGCGAGCACGACCTCTTTCTGACTCAGACTTCCTGCTGAGAGCAACGCTCCGGCGGCGGCGGCTCCGGCGGAAAACTCGGCGGCCATCTGGAAAATCACGACGCTCACGGCCTGTGGTGAAAGCCAGGACAGCCATCCCAGGTTTTGAGCCATAAATTCTTCCACCGCTCTGAACGCGCCCCAGCGATTGAGCAGGAAAAAGCAAACGTAAATCGGTACGGTGATGGATAGAACGCGCAGGATGCGCTTTTTGAACCGCTGGACCGTGCGCTTGACGGCATCCTTGAAGGAAACCGGGCCTTTTTCATCCAGTCTGCAGGAAACGCATCGCTCCACGGGCGTGGGCAGGAAGAATCGGGAAAATAGCAGAATGAACACGGTCCGCAACATGGCCGACCCGATGGTCAACCCCAGATAGACCCCGGCCGCGGCACCGATCAACGGGACCAGGATGAAAAAGACGCTGGGCAGGTGGAGAAAGTACGTGGGCAGGCTGTTGAACAGATTGCTCATGATCAACTCGCGCCGACTGATTCGGCCCTGCTCGTAAGCGTCCGCAAGCATAGAGTTTGCCGAAACCCCCGAAAAAAAGGCCAGGGAGAAACTGGCTCCGGCAATGTCCGAAAGTCGTCCCAGGCGCAACAAGGGCGAGACGCCGGCGGCAACCACCCTGGTCCAGTTCAAGGCCTCGATGAGTTGACCTGCGAGCAAGCCCATGCTGATGAACATGGTCAGCTTGAGCAGAGGCCAGATCAAGGCCTGCCATATTTCCGGGAAGTCCATGGACAGTTTTGATTCCAGTGATGTTGATTTTCAAGGTATTTTGGTGGAGATTGCAAGCGTCGCCCCGATTTTTCGAGAGGCGTCAACTTTTTAATTGCCCGAAATGTCATGTCAAGGCTTGCCATGAAAGGGGGTTGCGATTAGGCACTTCTTTGTCTTGCAACAGTTCTTCCAATTTTTCTGTTTGCTCAGGCGAAGCATTCTTCATGACATTCCCGACGTCGACGACATGCGGTCGCCTCCTTCTCGTGGGGCGCGGCCATGAATGTTTTGCCAATACTTCTGAAATGAAGTCGACATGGCGTTCTTTCCCTCAGGCCCACGACCAAGCCGGTCGCGGGTGAACGTTTTCATGCCGGAGGCATTTATGAAACGCAACACCTACATACCTCGATCGCGTCCGTCTTCACCACAAGGAATTCGGTGGAGGCGGGTTTTTTTCGCGATCGCCTTGCTTTTGGCCTTGCCCAAGCTGGCCATGCTGACCTTTTCCCATATGACGGAAGGGCAGACCCCCATTCTTTCATCCTCTCTTGACGGGTCGGAAAATATCAGGCTGGTCGCCTTGGAGCGAAAGAAAAACGTCGGGCCGGGACAGTTCGCTTCTAACGACGAAGCAAGCTTTGCCTCCTCTGGAGAAGTCGTCGCGGAGGAGGAGCCCGCCGTCGAAGAAACTGACAGCGTCCTGGAGAAAATCGTCCGGGTGGCCCGTGGCGACACGCTGATGGGGATTCTTCTGGACGCCGGTCTGGCTCGATCCGAGGCCCACGCCGCGGTTTCCGCGCTGCAGGAGGTCTATAATCCCCGCTCGCTCAGGCCCGGCCATGAAGTGGTCCTGACCTTTGTTCCCGGAGCCGAGGACGAAGTGGACGGTTTTTTCGCCGGGCTTCGGATGCAGGTGGACGTGGACCGCAACGTGATGGTCCTGCGCGAGAGCGACGAAGAATTTCTGGCCAAGGAAGAGCAGTGGGAATTGCAGGTCGCTCCCTTCGCGGCTCAGGGGGAGATCACCTCCAGCCTGTACAACGCCGCCGTGGGGGCGGGCATGCCCAGCCCCGTGATGATTCAAATGATCCGAGCCCTTTCGTTCGACGTGGACTTTCAGCGCGATATCCAACCCGGCGACCGTTTTGAAGCTCTGTTCGAGCGCGAATTGGACGAAAGCGGTCAAGCTGTGCGCGAAGGTCCGCTGCTTTACGCCACGCTGGAAACCGGCGGGCGGGCCTTACGGATTTTTCGGTATACGGCCCAGGACGGGGAGACGGACTATTTCAATGAGCGCGGGCAAAGCGTCCGCAAGACCCTTATGCTGACTCCCATCGACGGCGCACGGCTCAGCTCCGGATACGGCATGCGTCAGCATCCGATTCTCGGTTACAGCCGGATGCATCGCGGTCTGGACTTCGCCGCGCCCACCGGCACCCCAATCATGGCCGCCGGGGATGGCGTGGTCACCCATGCCGGACGCAAGGGCAACTACGGAATCACCGTGGAACTGCGACATCCCAATGAATACACGACGTTGTACGCACACATGAGCCGGTTGGGCCGCGGGATCAGTCGCGGAACTCGGGTGAAACAGGGCCAGGTGATCGGCTACGTCGGCACCACGGGCATGTCCACCGGGCCGCACCTGCATTACGAAGTTCACCTTCGCGGCCAGCATGTGAATCCGGCTTCGGTGGATTCGCCTCCTGGACGGACCTTGGACGGCCGGGATCTGGAGCTGTTCAGGGCCACGACCGAACAGGTGCAGGCTCAGTACGCGGCCTTGGCCGGTAGAATCGTTGCCGACGCGGTCCAACTCGACGCGGCGTCGCGGGTGGAGTGAAGGGAGCGAAAGAGCGCTTGGGGACTCCGGTACGGTTCTGAGAGATTCCAAAAAAACAAAAGGCCCGCGAAAAGCGGGCCTTTTGTTTTTTGCAACTACTCAGCACATATGGAGCATGACCATTCTCCAGCACTGGATACCGGCTTTCGCCGGAATGACGTCTCGTTCCATGTAGTATCCTTGTCAGTCATACCGGCGAAAGCCGGTATCCACTCCGAGTTGTCGCGGATAAGCTGAATAGCTACTTGTTTTTGATTTACAGCGTTTGGCGGTAGGTAATGGATTGACGCAAGGTTTCCTTGTCGATGAATTTCAAGTCCGTGCCCAGAGGTATCCCTTGGGCCAGACGGGTCACCTGAACGCCGGGAAAGTCTCGTTCAACGAGGTTTTTGACGTAGGAACCCGTGGATTCGGACTCCAGGGTCGTGCCCAGAGCCAGGATCAGTTCCCGAACCTGATTCTCGGACAATCGTTCGCGAAGGCGACCCATTTCCAGGCTTTCCGGCTTCACGCCGTCCAAGGGCGACAAGAGCCCTCCGAGAACGAGGTACTTGCCCCGATACCCGCCGGACTGCTCCATGAGCAGCATGGAATCCCATTCCGCCACCAGACAGAGCTGCTCGGAGGATCGACCGGAATCGGTACAGATCGCGCAGGGATCCTGATCCGAAATGCCGGCACAGGAGCCGCACAAGCAGAGCTTGTCCCGCAGCTCCAAAATGCTCCGGCCCAACTCGGATGTTCGCTCTTTGGGCCATTTCAACAGGACCAGAGCCACACGGAGGGCTGATTTCGGACCGAGGCCCGGTAAGGTGGCCAACTGGTCCACCACGTTCAGCAAGGTTTGGGGCAACTCCCGCACTTCCGACTTCCCCTAGAACATTCCGGGGATCTTGATCCCGCCGGTCACCTGGGCCATCTCGTCCTTCATCATGTCGCCGGCCTTTTTCATGGCCTCGTTTACCGCGGCCAGAACCAAATCCTGTAACATGTCCACGTCCTCGGGGTTGACCACGGCCGGGTCGATCTTGATGGCCAGGACTTCCTGGGCCCCGTTGACCGTGACCGTGACCATCCCGCCGCCGGCGGCGGCTTCGACGGTCCTGCGGCCAACTTCCTCTTGCAGCTTGGTGATTTTATTCTGCATCACCTGCGCCTGGCGGACCAGGTCGCCCATTCCTTTCATCATAATATGCTCCTTCAGGGTTTTTTTCCGAGGTTCGACGCTGATTTGAAAAGGACGCACTCCGGCATGGCTTTCACGTGACCTCGGAAGAGTGGTTAATGGGGCTGTCGTGGTTCCACGGAGACCACTTTCGCCTTGAATTGTTCAACGAATTCGGCCACCAGTGGATGCTTGTCCGGAGTAATGGCGGCCCCGGACGACGGGCCCGGGATTTGACCGCCATTTCGTGGTGGAACAAGCTCCATTCGCATGGGGCGCTCGAAATAGTCTTCGGCCGCATCCTCCAGGACCCGGAGCTTATGGGGGTCGCTGAGCAAGTCGTACTGCACCTGGTGCCGACAATGCAGGACCAGACCCTGATCCGTCATGGCGCATTCAATCTGGCGCAGCTTCGGATAACGGGCCTTGTCGGCGCGGCACAGTCGGTCATAGTGGTTTAAAAAGCCTTCAAGTGTTTTGACAGGAAACGCCGAATCCGCCGTCCTCGCCGAGGACTGTAGCGGACTCTCTTCCCCTGCAATGAAGTTAGGATCAGGTTGAGGTCGAGGTTCCTGGACGTTTCGGGCGGAGGCGGGAGCGGGCGGGGGGTATCCGCCGTCGAGTCCGAGTTGCTGCTCCGAGCCTTCCACGGTGCTCGGGCGTGTCCCGGTTGTCGGCTCCTCAACCGCCTCGTCTTTTGTCGGTGGTCTCAGTGAAGGACCAACCGGGGAGGTCGGAGGCGAAGGCGGTGGCGGAGCGGACTTTGGAGCTTGAACAGGCTGATCGGCTTCGGACGGCCCCTGAATGGTTTCGGACAGCGACCTGGGGAACTGCTGGGAGCGCTCCCGCCAGGTCTGCCTGGGGGGGGGGCTTCGATCTGTCGGGATCGGTTCAGGACCGACGCCGATTTTTTGCTTGGTTGATTTGTCGGATGGCTTTGGGGAAAAGCTCACGGGCCGAACCGAGCCAGCTTGCTGCGGTTTGTCTGAAAACGCGCCGTCCAAGGGCACCAGCGCAGGCAGGTAGGTCAGGTTAAGAAGCAGCATTTCCAGAGATTGGGCCGGTTCCAGGCTGGTCAGCACCTTGCGCTGGGCCTCCAGGGTGATCTGCCATGCCGCGTGGATATAGGTGGGGGAAAGGTCGGCGGCCACGGCCAACCACGCCCGCCCTTCTTCTTCAGGCAGTTCCAGCAGGGGCAAGGCCTTGTTCCCGACTTGGCGCAGCAGAAAAAGATTGCGCCACAGCCCGGCCAGCTCACGCAGAAAAAAGCCCAGATCCAACCCTTCGCGCAGCAGGTCCCCGAGCACGTCGTGCACGGCGAGGCAATCCTGCTCGCGCATGGCCTGGATCAACCGCTGAAACAGCTCCCCGCCGGCCAGCCCCAGGGTTCGCCGGACGTCCTCCAGGCGTAAGGCCTGGTCGCTGATGGTCAGCACCTGTTCCAGAAGGGACATACCGTCCCGGACGCTGCCCGCTGCCCGTCGGGCTAGCAAGGCCGTCGCCGCCGGTTCGTACACCCGGCCTTCCAGGTCTAGAATGCGCTCCAGGTGAGCTTGCAGTCCGGCTTGAGGGAGCATCTTGAAAACGTAATGCTGGCTGCGACTGATGATCGTGGCTGGAAATTTGTGCGGCTCGGTGGTGGCCATGATGAAGGTCACCCGGGGCGGAGGCTCCTCCATGGTTTTGAGCAGGGCGTTGAAGGCCTCCTTGGTCAGCATATGGGCTTCGTCAATGATGATCACCTTGTAGCGGCACTCCAGGGGAGCATAGCCCACGTCCTCCTTGAGCCGCCGAGCCTGCTCGATGCCCCGGTTGGAAGCTCCGTCAATCTCGGCCACGTCCGGGGCGGACCCGATGGTGATCTGGCGGCAGTGGTGGCACTTGTTGCAAGGCTCGGCCGCTGGGGCGGTCACGCAGTTTAACGCTTTGGCGAAAATCCGGGCCAGGGTGGTTTTGCCCACGCCCCGTGTGCCACTGAACAAATAAGCCGCGGCCACCCGGTCCTGGGCCGCGGTCCGGGACAAAATAGCCCGGATTTCTTCCTGCCCGGCAACCTGGGCAAAGGTTTGAGGGCGATGCTTGGCGGTGAGTTGGATGTGGGACATGTGGATGAACGTTGTTCAGGCGGATTGCGAAAAAGCGATCCAGCGGTGGATTCGGGAAGAAAGGTGGCAGTCGAAGAAGGCGAACAGAGTTTCTAATCAATTCCCGATTCACTGACAATTACATCGGATTTCAAAACCGCCAGGACAGCAAGTAATAGGTCAGCAGCCCCGCTCCCAGCGGGACGTAGATGTACAGTCAGGGCAGGCAGCGCGAGCCTTTTTTGCGCAGCAGCAGGCCGAATACGGCGGCTGCGACCAGGATCGGGACAATCACGTTGATCAGCGACATGGAGCATCCTGCTTGCTGGGTGTGGCCGAGGGCATGCGTCCCTAGTCGATTTCGCGACGGGGGCTACTTGCGATTCTGCTCATGGCTGGAGCGGAAATAGAGCTGCAACGGAGTAAGGTTCAGGTTAAACCGCTTGCGGATTTGGTTTTCCAGGTATCGGGAGTAGGCTGGCTTGACCAGCTCGGGGTCGTTGACGAAGAAAACGAACGTCGGCGGGGAGACGTCGGATTGGGTGACGTAGAAGAATTTGGCCCGGCGTCGATTGACCACGGCGGGTTGGTGTTTCTGGGTGGCGTCGCCGAGGATGCGATTCAGTTGGCCCGTGGAAATTCGGGTTTGGCACTGGTCCCAGGTTCGTTCCGCCAGAGGCAGCAGGCCGCCGAGTCCGGCCCGGGTCATGGTGGACGTGAAGACCAGAGGGACGTGCCCGGCAAAAGACAGTTCTTCTTTAAAGTCCTTCTTTAGGGCATTCAGCTCATTGCGGGGAATCAGGTCGATTTTGTTGATCACCGCGATCAGCGGGGTCTTTTCACGGTCCAAAAATGAAAACAGCTTCTTGTCCTGCCCGGTCAGGCCCTCCACGGCGTCCAGAACCAACAGGGTGATCTGGGCTTTTTTGCTGCTGCGCAGGGACTTGAGGACGCTGAAACGCTCCAGGCTGTCTTGAATGCGCGTGCGTTTGCGCACTCCGGCCGTATCCACCAGGGTGTACGTCTTGTCCCCCGCCTGCCAGGTCACGTCCACGCTGTCCCGGGTCGTTCCGGCTTCCCTGGAGACGATCACCCGGTGGTAGCCGATCAGGGCGTTGATCAGGGAGGACTTGCCTACGTTGGGCCGCCCGAGCAGCGCCAGACGCAACCCGCCGACCTTGGATGCGTCCTCATCCTCTTTCGGCTCACCTTCTTTCAGCCCGTTCTGGTCGCCTGGCCCTTCTTGTTCCTCAGGTGCATCTTTTGGCGCGTCTCTTGGCTCACTCTCGGCGGCAGTCGGGGTCGGCAGCCGGTCCACAATGGTATCCCGGAGGTGATTCAGGCCGTGCCCATGGGCCGCGGACACGGCGAAAAGGGGGAAGCCGAACTGGTGAAAGTCCGCGGTAAGCAGGTCTTCCCTCTCCGCGGCGTCCACCTTGTTGACGATCAACAACACCGGCTTGTTGGCCACGCGCAACAGCTCAGCCACCTGTTCGTCCAGGGCGTTAGGCCCTTCCCGGCCATCCACGATCATCAGCACCAGGGTCGCTTCCAGCAGGGCCTCTCGGGCTTGGAAAAGCACGGCTTGCTTGATGTCTTCGTTGGATTCCGGCTCCAAGCCGCCGGTATCCACAAGGGCGTAGGGCTTGGCGCCGCGTCGCACCTCCCCGTATATCCTGTCTCGGGTCACACCGGGGACATCGTGGGTCAGGGCCTTGGAAGACCGCAGCAGTCGGTTGAAAATGGAAGATTTGCCGACATTGGGCCGACCGATCAGGGCCACGACGGGCAGTTCTTGATTCATGAGGTTTGGGAATCCTTAGGTTGAGGCGTATTGTTGCAAATCCGACGGTTTGATCACGCCTTTTTCCGTGATCAAACCGGTGATCAGCTCGGCCGGGGTGATGTCGAAGGCGAAATTGAGCACCTGGACGCCTTCCGGAGTGATTTGACGATCCTGGATATGGGTCACTTCCCGTGGAGTGCGCTCCTCGATGGGGATCTCCGCACCCGAGGGCGTGGCAAAGTCGATGGTTGAAAACGGAACCGCTACATAAAAAGGCACTCTGTGCCGTTGGGCCAGAACCGCCACGGTATACGTTCCGATCTTGTTGGCCGCGTCTCCATTGGCCGCGACCCGGTCCGCGCCCACCACCACGGCCTGGACCATGCCCTTGGCCATCAGCAGGCCCACGGCGTTGTCGCAGCACACGGTCACCGGGATGTCGTCCTGGGCCAGCTCGTAGGCGGTCAGCCGCGCACCCTGTAAAAAGGGCCGGGTCTCGTTGGCCAGCACGGAGATGTTTTTGCCGGA
The DNA here is from genome assembly GCF_003046795.1 of Desulfonatronum sp. SC1. Lineage (NCBI taxonomy): Bacteria > Pseudomonadati > Thermodesulfobacteriota > Desulfovibrionia > Desulfovibrionales > Desulfonatronaceae > Desulfonatronum > Desulfonatronum sp. SC1. The sequence continues at coordinate 53,085 of NZ_PZKN01000007.1, forward strand.
TTCCACGGCGGCCCGGATCACGCCCAGGGCCGTGCCGTAGGCTCCTGTGGCCAGGGCCCCCGCGTTGCAGTGGGTCATCACCGTATCGCCGTCCCGGAGCAGGTCCGCGCCGTTCCGGCCCATCTCCCGGTTCACGGCTTCGTCGCGTTGATGCAGTTCCACGGCCTGGGTGAGCCAAGCCGTGCGCAGCGCCTCCAGCCCGATGTCCGGATGGTCTTGCCAGGTTTGGCGCATCAGGGCCACGGCCCAGGTCAGGTTCACCGCCGTGGGTCTGGCCCGGGCCAGGTCTCCCAGCTGGGCGTCCAGGTCCGCGCTCCATGACGGGGAGTCCGGGTCGATGTTGCCGGCCGCGATGCAGCAGCCGTAAGCCGCGGTCACGCCGATGGCCGGAGCGCCGCGGATGACCATTTCCTTGAGAGCGGTAATGATGTCGATCATGTTCCGGCAGACGAACCACTCCTCGGTCAGCGGCAGGAGTCGCTGATCCAACAGGTGCAGTTCATTGGCCTCGGGCTTGAATTGGATGTGGGGGTGCATTGTGTTCTCGTGTGAATTACGGTGTATTCATCGGATGAGCGTTATTGCAGCTTCTCAAGAATCAGCTTGTTCACCAGGTCCGGATTGGCCTGGCCCTTGGTCTGGCGCATGACCTGGCCGACGAAGAAGCCCATCAGTTTGGTCTTGCCGTTCTTGAAGGCCTCGACCTCCTTGGGGTTGGAGGACAGGATGGAATCCACCACGGTCTCCAGGGCGCCGGTATCCGAAATCTGGGCCAGCCCCTTGCGCTCCACGATCTTCTGTGGGGACTCCTTGGAGACGAAGACGTCCGGAAATATCTGTTTGGCGATGCGCGTGCTGATTTGGCCGGAGTCGATCATGCCCAGCAGTTCGGCCAGGTGTGCCGGGGTCAGCGGCGAGTCGGCCGCGGCGGTCTTGGCCTGGTTCAGTTCCCGCAACAGATCGGAAAGTATCCAGTTGCTGATCTTTTGCGGCTCCGGATACAGCCGGGCCGCGGCTTCGAAGTAGTCCGCCAGATCCTTCTCCGCGGTCAGGGTCTGGGCCGCGGCTTCGGGCAGGCCGTAGTCGGCGATGAACCGGGCTTCCCGGGCTTGGGGCAGTTCCGGGATGGAGCGCTTCAGGTCGGCCAGCAGTTCCGGGGAGATCAGCAACGGAACCAGGTCGGGGTCCGGGAAATACCGGTAGTCGTGGGCCTCTTCCTTGCCGCGCATGGACACGGTGATCCCTTTGTCCACGTCGTAGAGCCGGGTTTCCTGAACCACCTGCTCGCCGTCCTCCAGCAGGACGGCCTGGCGGGAAATCTCGTATTCAATGGCCTTGTGCACGTGGCGAAAGGAATTGAGGTTCTTCAGTTCGGCCCGGGTGCCCAGTTCCGCGGCCCCCTTGGGCCGGATGGACACGTTGGCGTCGCAGCGGAAACTGCCCTCTTCCATGTTTCCGTCGCAGATCTCCAGGTAGACCAGGATCGAGCGCAGGGCCTTGAGGTAGGCCACGGCCTCGTCCGCGCTCCGCAGATCCGGTTCGCTGACGATCTCGATGAGCGGCACTCCGGTGCGGTTCAGGTCCACGAAACTCTTGTTCTCCGTGGCGGAGTGGATGGACTTTCCGGCGTCCTCCTCCATGTGGATCCGGGTGATGCCGATGGTCTTTTCCGTCCCGTTGGCGGTGATCCGCAACCGACCGTGTTCGGCCAGGGGCAGTTCGTACTGGGATATCTGGTAGGCCTTGGGCAGGTCCGGATAAAAGTAGTTCTTGCGGGCGAACACCGATCGCGGGTTGACCGCGCACTCCACGGCCATCCCCATCTTGGCCGCGTACTCCACGGCAGTTCGATTGAGCACCGGCAGCACTCCGGGCATCCCCGTGCAGACCGGGCAGACATTGGAATTGGGTTCCCGACCGAACTGGGTCGAACAGGAGCAGAATATCTTGGTCCTGGTGCGCAACTGGGCATGCACTTCCAGGCCGATCACGGCTTCATACGCGGACACGACGCGTCTCCTTTGTCGTTCAATGGTTCTTTTCGTTTATACACAGGGAGGCTCTTCCCCGGTCAGATAGCGATGCATGGCCCGGGCGGCCTGCTTGCCTTGGCCCATGGCGCTGATCACCGTGGCCGCGCCGGAGACGATGTCTCCTCCGGCGAAGACGCCGGGCTTGGAGGTGGCCATGGTCTCCGGGTCCGCCACGATGGTCCCGCGCCTGCCCACTTTGATGCCGGACGACGTTCTTGGGACCAAGGGATTGGGCTGGTTGCCCACGGCCACGATGATCGTGTCCGCGGCCACCACGAACTCGCTGCCCTCCACGGCCACGGGCCGGCGTCGACCCGAGGCGTCCGGTTCGCCCAGTTCCATGCGCAGACATTCCAGCCCCGTGACCCGATTGCGAGCGTCCGTGAGGATACGTTTGGGCGCGGTGAGCAAGTGGAACTCCACGCCTTCCTCCTGGGCGTGATGCACCTCTTCGGCCCGGGCAGGCATTTCCTCCTGGCTCCGGCGATAGACGATCACCGATTCCCCGCCCAGACGCAGGGCCGTGCGGGCCGAATCCATGGCCACGTTGCCCCCGCCCACGGTGACGGCCCGCTTGGGTCGGATCGGGGCCGTGCCGTACTTGGGGAAATCATAGGCCTTCATCAGGTTGATCCGGGTCAGAAATTCGTTGGCCGAGAACACGCCGATGGCGTTCTCGCCGGGGATGTTCAGAAACATGGGCAGCCCGGCCCCCGTACCCACGAACACGGCGTCGAACCCGCTTTCCAGAAGCTGGTCAACGGTCTGGGTCATGCCGATGGCCATGTCCGTGCGGATTTCCACGCCGTTCTTCTTCAGGGTGTTGATCTCGTACTGGACGATTTCCTTGGGCAGACGGAATTGAGGAATGCCGTACATCAACACCCCTCCGGCCAGGTGCAGGGCCTCGAACATCACCACCTCGTGCCCCCAGCGGATCAAGTCTCCGGCCACGGTGATCCCCGCCGGGCCGGCTCCGACCACGGCCACCCGCTTGCCGGTGGACGTCGCGGCGCAGACCGGCGGCTCATGGCCGTGATTCCGGGCGTAGTCCGCGGCAAAGCGTTCCAGTCGACCAATAGCCACGGGATCGTCTTTCTTGCCCAGGATGCATCCGGCCTCGCACTGGTTCTCCTGGGGGCAGACCCGGCCGCAGACCGCGGGCAGGGCGTTCTGCTCCTTGAGCTTGTCCGCGGCTTCGGCAAAATGCCCCTTGGCGATCAGATCAATGAAGGCCGGAATGTTGATGTTCACCGGACACCCAGTGATGCAGCCCGCCTTCTTGCACTGCAAGCACCGGGAGGCCTCCAGCCTGGCGGTCTCCTCGGAATAGCCCCGGGGCACCTCCTCGAAATTGAACCGCCGCCGCCGCGGGTCCTGCTCGGGCATGGGTTGGCGGGGGATTATGGGGCGCTTGGCCCGCTTCGGACCGGTGTTGTCCCTGGAGGGCTCACTATCGTGTTTAGCGTGCATCAGCTCACTCACAGCAAATCAAAGAGAGGATAAATCCAAATGGGGCGGCATGATTCTACCGCCCGCAAGCACAACCTTGCTTCGCGGTTTCCGGAAACATCAGGGCGTTCAGGTCCACGGTCTGGGGCAGGGCTTCGACTTCTTCCCGGGCGTAGGCGCCGCGACGGCAGGCCAGTTCGTCCCAGTCCACCCCGTGGGCGTCGAAGAACGGGCCGTCGATGCAGGCGAACTTGGTTTCGTCGTGGATGGAAACCCGGCAGGCCCCGCACATACCCGTGCCGTCGACCATGATCGGGTTCAGGGCCACGAAGGTGGGCACGGCCCAGGGCTTGGTCAGCTCGGAGACCATGCGCATCATGAAGGTGCAGCCCACGGCGACGATCATGTCGATGGACGTGTTTCGGGTATTTTCTTGTTCTCGAATCTCCTGGAAGACCTCCTGCACGCCTCCATATGTCCCTCGTGTGCCGTCCTTGGTGGCGATGCGCAGTTCGTCGCTCACGGCGCGCACCTCGTTCTCCCAGTAGAGCAAATAGGCGCTGGAGCCTTCGATAACGCTGATTACCCGGTTTCCGACGTCCTTCAGGGCTCGGGCCAGGGGCAGGATGGCCCCGATGCCGTAGCACCCGCCGCCCAGAACCACCGTACCCTTGCGTTCGATGGGAAAGGCCTGACCCAATGGACCGCTGACATGGGCCAGCCGCGCGCCTTGGGACAACGAGATCAGTTCCCGGCTGGACCGGCCCACTTCCTCAATGATCAGGGTAATCTCGCCGGTGTCCGCGTCCCAGTCCGCCAAGGTGAAGGGCGTGCGCTCCGAGGTTTCCTTGGCCATCAGAATCACGAACTGGCCGGGCTTGGCGTGGGCGGCCACCTGGGGGGCGTGGATCCGGAGCAGGTGCATGTTCGGGACCAGTTCTCGGATTTCCAGCAGTTCGTAGCCTTCCGTCGGTTGGTCGTCCCGCGACGGACTGAGCGTGGTCGGCAAGCCGAAGGCGGTCAGGGCAGGGACGACGTCCGCCAGGAGATGGCCGCGGTACGTGGCTGGCAAGGTGAAGACGTCCTGGCGGGGATTGCCCGGAAACGGTGCGGGCGGTGTATCGTCCTTGATGGCCGCGGCGACGTCTTGCACCGCGTCGAAGCGCAACTCCGGAATGTCCAGCCTTTGCCCGAGATCCCGGGCGATCTCCCATTCCGGTCTGGCCTGGCCCGGAGCCCGACTGACCCGTGCCAGAGGCTTGATCTCTCCGGCCGCAGTGCGCAGGGTTCCGGCGCTTTCCGCGAGCAGGGCCGCGGGCAGCACGACGTTGGCCTTGTACTGGATCCGGACCGGCAGGCCGTCGACGATCACCAGAAAATCCAGACCGTCCGCCTGTTCCGGGGCCAGGAAGTCCCCGCCCAAGACCAGGGCCGTAATCTTGCCGCTCTGGATCTCCGCCAGCCACTCCGGCAGGGCCGCCTCCTGACCGGCGGGCAGGGTTGGGATGACGGCGAGACGGCCGTTGAGTCCGGCGGCGAGCCGGGAGTAAAGATGTTGTTCTTCCCGCGACGTAGCCGCGCTGATCAGGACGCCGACTCGACCGGCATGCCGTTTCAAGCCGCTGGCCGCGGTATCCAGGGCGGTGTCCCAGTCCACGGTGAAGGCGTCCCCGTTTTCCCGGATGGCCGGCCGCAGCAGGCGGGTCGAAGCGTTCATTATCTGGGCGTAGCCGAACCGGCCCAGGGCGCACAGGCTGGCCTTGGGCTGGAACGCGGTCATGGTCGCTGTCACCAGCTTTCCGGAATGGGTCTGGGCGATGAGGGAACAGCCTTCGGGGCAGAGCAGGCAAGCGGAGGGCGTCTTGGCGTCCGGTTTGCCGTACCAGCGGGCAAAGCGGTCCGTGAGGGTCCCCGTGGGACAGATGTCGATGCAGGAGCCGCAGAAGGTGCAGCCGGAATGGACGTGGCTTTTGTGAAAGGCCGTGCCCACCCGGGCGTCCTTGCCCCGGTTGATGATGCTGATGGCCGGCTTGCCGTGGATCTTTTCGCAAATCCGCCAGCACCGGGCGCAGAGGATGCACAGGTTGTAGTCCCGGTCCATGAACGGGTCGCCGCGTTCCAGGTTGTGCGCGGCGTAGAGGGTGGGCAGGTTCAGGTCGCGGCTCCCGGCTTCCAGGGCCATGGTCCGGATGTCGCATTCCTCCTTGTTGCTGCAAAATCCGCAGCGCGTGCTTCTCCCGGCCTTGGTGGCCCTGGGCCGCATGGACTCGCAGGCCTCCCGGTGCGGACAGACCAGGCAGCTGTTGGGGTGCCCGGAGAGCATCAGCTCCAGGGTTCGTTTGCGCAGGGTTACCAACTCCGGGGACGATGTTCGCACCTGCATGCCCTCGGCCGTCGGCGTGGTACAGGACGTCGGGAAGCCGCGCACGCCCTCGATTTCCACGATGCACATCCGGCAGGCGCCGTAAGGGCTCAGGTCCTTATGGTCGCAAATTGTTGGAACGGCCACGCCCGCTTGCCGCGCCGCCTCCAGCACGGTGGCTCCCGTTTTCACGGCCACTGGCTTGCCGTCGATGGTCAGGTTGATCAGGGACATATGTTACTCCACCCGCACCGCGCCGAACTTGCAAGCTTGGCGGCAGGCGCCGCAACGGATGCAGGTTTGCGGGTCAATGGCATGGGGCTGCTTTTTTGTTCCGGTGATCGCCTCCACGGGACAGACCTTGGCGCAGGCCATGCAGCCGGTGCAGGCTTCGGGGTCGATGGAAAAGCTGATCAGATCCTTGCAGACCCCGGCGGGACATTTGTGGTCCCGGATATGGGCCAGGTATTCGTCCATGAAGGCGTCCAGGGTGGTCAGAGCCGGATTGGGGGCGGTCTGGCCCAGGCCGCAGAGGGAGGCCTTTTTCATGGTGTCCCCGATCTTGCGGATGGTCTCCAGGTCGTCCTCCGAGCCTTGGCCTCCGGTGATCCCGGTGAGCAGGCGCAGCAGATGCTGGGTACCCATCCGGCAGGGCACGCATTTGCCGCAGGATTCATTTTCGGTGAAGCCTAGAAAATACTTGGCCACGTCCACCATGCACGATTCCTCGTCAATGACGATCATTCCGCCGGAACCCATGATCGATCCTACCTGGGCCAGATGTTCGTAGTCCACGGGCAGGTCGTAGTGTTCCGCGGATACGCATCCTCCGGAAGGGCCCCCGGTCTGTACGGCCTTGAAGCCCTTGCCGTCCAGGACCCCGCCGCCGATGTCCTCGATAATGGTGCGCAAACTGATGCCCATGGGCACCTCGATCAGTCCGGTGCGGGAGATCTTCCCGGCCAGGGAGAAGGTCTTGGTGCCTTTGCTTTTTTCCGTGCCGATCCCGGCGTACCACGCGCCGCCCTTTTCCAAGATCGCCGAAACCGCGGCCAGGGTTTCCACGTTGTTGATGTTCGTGGGTTTGCCGAACAGTCCTGCGTTGGCCGGGAAGGGCGGCCGGGAGCGGGGCATGCCCCGGCGTCCCTCGATGCTCTGCATCAGGGACGTCTCTTCGCCGCAGACAAAGGCCCCGGCGCCCATCTTGATGGTCACGTCAAAGGCGAAGCCGAAGCCGAGGATGTTTTCGCCCAGAAAGCCCTTGTTCCGCATCTGGTCGATGGCCGCGCGCAGCCGTTCCAGGGCCAGGGGGTATTCTGCCCGGCAGTAGACGTAGCCATGGTTCGCGCCGACGGCGTATCCGGCGATAAGCAGCCCTTCCAGCACGGCGTGCGGGTCGCCCTCCAGCACGGAGCGGTCCATGAATGCCCCGGGATCGCCCTCGTCCGCGTTACAGATCACGTACTTCACGTCCCCCTGAGCCTTGCGGGCGAAGCCCCATTTCAGACCCGTGGGAAAGCCGGCCCCGCCCCTGCCGCGCAGCCCGGAAAGCTTGACGTCCTCAATGACCGCATCCGGACCCATCTCCATGGCCCGGGCAATACCGGAATACCCGCCCCGGGCGATATAATGGTCGATATCCGAGGGATCGATGAATCCACAGTTGCGGACGACCACCCGGAGTTGGTGGTGGATCATGGGCAGGTCGGTGAACAATGGGATTTCGTCCCGAATCTCGCCTTGTTGTCCGTCCGGCATCCGGCAAAGGGCGTTTCTCGAAATCGGACGGCCCTGGCGCAGATGTTCCTGAACCAGGTCAGGAACCATGGCCGGAGTGACGCTTTCGTAGAGCACCCGGTCCCCTTTCGGTCCGCGGATCTCCACCAGGGGTTCGGCGAAGCACATGCCCAGACAGCCCACTTCTTGAATCTCTACAGGCAACAGGGTCGGATCCGCTGCCTGGGCCTCGCGAAAGGCTCGAATCACCTCCATGGCTCCGGCGGCCCGGCCGCAGGTGGCCGCGCCAACAAGAATCCGTGGCGTTTCGCCGCTTTGAAAGCGTTCCCAGTTGCGGCTGGCCTGTTGCTGAATGTCGGCAAAGTTCATTCCAGGTCCTCGATCAGTTTTTCCGATTTTCGGGGAGTCATCCGGCCATAGACCGTGTCGTCCACCACCATCACCGGCGGCAGGGCGCAGGAGCCGAAACAGGCCACTCGCTCCAGGCTGATGTTGCCGTCCGGAGTGGTCTCGCCGGGGACGATGCCGATCTTTCTGGATATGGCGTCCAGGACCATGCCGCCGCCGCGCACGTGGCAGGCCGTGCCCTGGCAGATCTTGATCCTGTGACGTCCCGGCGGATGGAACCGGAACTGGGCGTAGAACGTGGCCACGCCGTAGACGTCGTTTTCCGAGAGGTCGAGGTGTTCGGCCACCAGGGAGACGGCCTCCGGGGCCAGATAGTCGAGGTGCTCCTGGATGTCCTGGAGCAGGGGAATCAGGTTGTCCCGACTGGTGTCGTATTTTTCCAGAATGGTTCGCAAAGAGGTGGTCAGGTCCTCGGTCGTCGTCATGTCGTCTCCGCCGTCCTTAGGGACTCGCAAGCATTGCGCGATGGCGCATGAAAAAGATGAGCGATCAAAAAGAAGTTCGGAAAAGCGACGGTTTCGTTTCGCAGCCGTCCTTCGTCGATGGTCAACTGCAATGCTTTACCCGTCGGTCAGTATTTTCTCAACCATCCATTTTTGGTGATTTCGAGGCTTTTCCCGAGCTTTTCGGAACTCCGGCCACAGGCCAGACCAGAAAATCCGGGTTGGTTTTGAAGCCGACGCCCAAGGCGCCCTTACGGAGATAGAGCACCCAGGCCCAGTCCGTTTCGAAAAAACTGGTCGTGGAGGACCAGTACCCCTCGCCAGCATGGCTGAAGGGGTGGTCGTCAGGCAGGGCCGGATCGTGCGCAGAGCAGTCCACCAGGGACTCCAACTCGTTGATGTTGGGCAGCCGCCAGTCGTCCCGCCCGCCGAAGCGTTGTTCCCGAAGGCGTTCAGCGGCCTCCAGGGCCTGGCTCCAGGTGACGGGCCGTTCGGTCAGGTCGGCGCGTGGAAGCCAGTACAGCCCGGTTAATTCGTCCCGGACCGTTTCCCCGCGGACCGAAAAGCGAGGGCTCGGCCAGGCCGTGCCGAATCGGAGCGCTCCGTCCTGCAACCTGCCCGCGCAGTCCGCTTCCCGGCCGTGTCGGTCATGACAACGGCTTTGTCCGGTGCGGAAAAAACGGGTGGAATCGCCCGCCCGCACCGGCCAGGCGAGGTAATATTGGTCCTTGCGGCCGTAGAACATCCGAGCGCCCTCCATGTGCACGTACCAGGCGTAGGCCGGGTTGACGGCAGCGGAGGTGGAGGTCCAGTACCAGCCCAGCACGACGTTGACGAAGGGATGCCCCTGGGGCAGCGCCGGGCGTTTGGCCTGGTAGCTCACCAGGCTGCGCAGTTCGCGGCGGTTGGGCAGTCGCCAGTCGGAGAAGCCCAGGGCTTGTTCGTGGTTCATTCTTGCCACGAAATCCATGGCTTCGGGCCAGGTCATGGGAAACTCGGCGAGGTTGGCGTCGGGCGGCCAGACCAGTCCGGTCAACCTGTCCAGAATCACTTGATCGTCCACCTCAAATCGCGGCTCCGGCCAGGTCAGCCCATGCCGGAACCAGCCATCTTGCAGGGTTTGACCGCAATTCAACTCCTTGCCTTGTTCATCGTAACACCTATCTTGACCAGTTTGAAGAATCATGTTCGGCTCTACTGCCTTGTGTTGTTGCCTTCGGGGGCAAGCGGCGGAAAATCAAGCTTGCACCCCGTGCTCGAATGTGATCAAAATAAAGGCAAGGAGCAAAAGAGTTCAAGGGCGATGCAATTCTTTCATACATGAGAGCTTGAACGTTTTGCAGCGATGCCGCGGTTGGGAGGTTTACAACGGACCGACAAGGTGCGGGCGGCTTGGCGCAAAGAGTTCCACACCCCGACAACCAGAAGGAGGAGACTATGAGAAAACGCTGGATCGTTGTCGCCGACAGCAGCAAGGCCCGATTTTTCAATGCTCCGGTAAGCGGAAAGCTGGAAGAGGTGGAAACCTTGACGCACCCGGAAAGCCGTCTCCCTGGGCAGGACATGTGCCGGGACCGCCCGGGCCTGGCTCTGGACGGAGGAGGACATGGGCGTCACGGGCTGGAGCCGTCGTCTGATCCCAAAAAACAGGAAGCCCTGATATTCTCCCGGATCGTAAGCGACATGCTGGACAAGGCGCATGGCGATCGCCGATTCGAACAGCTCGGCGTCTTCGCCGCACCGGCGTTTTTGGGAATGCTGCGCGACCAGATGTCCAAGGCCGTGGCCGGTGCCGTCTTCCTCGAAGTGCCCAAAAACATTTCCGCCCAGACGACTCCGGAGATCCAGAAGCATCTGGCCGCAGAGTTGGATAAATAGAATTCAGATCCATGCGTAAAACGACGTTTTGCGCATGGATCTCTTCATGCCGAGAACCCTCTGCTTCAGTCCGCGTCCGGCCAGGGCGAACTGGTTCGGGCCGGGGCGTAGCCTTCGAGAAAGGCCTGTTCCAGGGAGGACAAAGCTACACGGTTTTGGGGGCTGATTCGCGCGGCGTAGTGACTCTCCGGGTGGTGGAAGCGCTTGCTGCGGCGGTTGCCCACCCAACCTGCCGGCGGCTGTGGCAGGGAAAGGATGCGCGGCCAGAAGCCTTTGCGGGCCATGATGGCCCGTTTCTGGGCTTCGAGCATGCGCCGTTGGAACTCTCGGTCTTGGTGGGAGTGCGGGTAGAAAAAGGCCAGCCCCTCCTCCACGAGCACCTCGTTGGCCATCCTTCCATCCGGTAGAAAGACATAAGCCAGGATGCGGCCATATCGGTCCGGACCCTGGCTATCGGTCTCCAGGCGAACCGGTCGTCCATCGATCAGGCGGCGCAGATAGTCCCGAGACTCACGGGCGTAATACTGATCAGGTCCGCCGTCCCGTCCCAGCTCCGGGGCGTCGATGCCCAAAAGGCGTACTCGACGACCGTCCTCCATGTGAATGGTGTCGCCGTCCGGAATCCATTGAGCACGGGACTCCGAGGCGGAAACGGACGTGGCCCAAAACAGACAGAGCAGGGCGACGAGCACGGCCCCGGCGGCGTGGAAGATCGAGGACGACGAGGCCATGACGGGGCTGCTGGAGGCGAATTGCCGCTGATCAGCCATCGTAAAAGGAGCGCAGCACGTTGCTGCGGCCGGGGTGGCGGAGCTTTCGCAAGGCCTTGGCCTCGATCTGCCGGATGCGCTCCCGGGTGACGTTGAACAGCTTGCCCACTTCTTCCAGGGTGTGGTCCGAAGGCTCGCCGATCCCGAAACGCTTGCGCAGCACCTGTTCTTCACGGGGGGTCAGCTCGGAGAGGATTTCCGCGATCTGCTCCGAGAGCTTGGCGTTGACCACCTCCTCGGCCGGGGCCAAGGCCTTCTTGTCTTCGATGAAGTCGCCCAGACTGCTGTCTTCTTCCTCGCCGATGGGTGTTTCCAGGGAAATGGGCTCCTTGGCGATCTTGAGCACTTTCTTGACCTTGTCCAGGGGGTAGTCCATGCGCTCGGCGATTTCCTCGGGCGAGGGGTCGCGGCCCAGTTCCTGGACCAGGTAGCGGGAGGTGCGGATGAGCTTGTTGATGGTCTCGATCATATGCACCGGGATGCGGATGGTCCGGGCCTGGTCCGCGATGGCCCGGGTGATGGCCTGGCGAATCCACCAAGTGGCGTAGGTGGAGAACTTGTATCCGCGCTGATACTCGAACTTGTCCACGGCCTTCATCAGCCCGATGTTGCCCTCCTGGATCAAATCCAGGAACTGGAGACCGCGGTTGGTGTATTTTTTGGCGATGCTGACCACTAGGCGCAGGTTGGAGCGGATCAGCTCCTGCTTGGCTGCCAGGGCCGCGATGTTTCCGCGTTTGGCCCGCCAGAGCACTTCTTCCAAGTCCTGGACGGTGTGCTGACACTGTTCCCGCAGCCGTTCCAGGATTTCCATCTTCCCCGCCAACATCTCCTTGAAGGAAAACAGCTCGTCCATGGTCATGTTCAGAGAGTCGGCCGCGGCCACGGGACTGATTTCGCGCTTGTCCAGTCGGTCGAAGATCTCTTTGATTTCGCTTTGGTTTTTGCCCACGGACAGGATGTAGGCGGAGATGTCCCGCTGACAGTTGTGCATCTGCCGGACAAAGTCCTCCACGGTCTCGATCAACCGGTCGATGAGCGTCTTCTCCAGTTTGATGTCCCGCAAGGAGGCGACGATTTCCTCCTTGAAGGCGACGATTTCCATCTGCATCCCGTACACTCGACGATCCAGGCGGGCGCATTGGTCCATCTTCTGGTAAACCTTGCGCTTCTTCTTGAACATGGTCCGGATTTCATCCAGCAGGAAGAGCACTCGTTGGCGCTGGTTCATCTGGTCCTCGGACGGGTCGTCCTCCTCGATGGTCTTGACCACGTCCTTGAGCTTGATCCGGCTCTGCTTGAGGTCTTCGCCGATCTTGACCAACTCCTCGATGACCACCGGGACTTCCACCAATGCGTAGAGCACTTCCAATTCCCCGACCTCGATCTTTTTGGCGATATGCACCTCGCCTTCCCGGTCAAGCAGCGGAACCGCACCCATCTCCCGCAGATACATGCGCACGGGATCCGAGCCGCGCGGGGCGTATTCGGCGTCCTCGCCTTCCGCGAATTGGACCCCGGTTGCTTCCGTGGCCGGTGCATCTTCGATTTCTTCCGTCAGGATGCCCTTGGTCACCTTGCCGGCGTCGATGATCGTGATGTCCAACTGATCAAAAATATTAATGACTTCTTCAATCTGTTCCGGGTTGCTGATCTCCGAGGGCAGGGCCTTGTTCAACTCTTCGAAGGTCAAAAACCCTTTCTTGGTTCCTTCGGCGATCAGCGTCTTGATCTGTTGGATTTCCTTGATATTGCTCATTATGCCTCCATGGCGAGATCTTGATAAGCTTGAAGAAGCGCGGACACGCGTTGTTGGTCGCCTTGGGCTTGGGCGGCACGCAGGGCTTGCAGCATCTCTTGTTGGCGTTTCTTGAATTGATTTTTCGTCAAAAATTCTCGGACTTCGGCCCAAAACGCGGCTCTATCGGCCTGGTCCCTTTGGGGAGCTTCGGCCAGGAGCTGGTAGCAAAGACGTCGCTCGGGTTCTTCCAGGACGGAGTAGTCGTATCCGGATGCGTCCTCGCGGGCATCGTGGGCAACGACGGAAGCGTCCAAGATTCGCAACTTGTCCCAGATCGCCTTGGCCCAGCTGTCCTCCAGCACGGCGTCCAGCCCGGAAGCCGCCAGCTCATGGCGGTACTCCGGACAGCTTACGGCAAAGGCGAGCAGTTGGCGATCCCGGGCTGTCAACCGGGGTCCGCCGGGCTGGTTCGTCGGAGCCCTTGCGGTCTGAGGCGCTGCGTGCGCCAAGGCCGCGGTTTGCTTTGGAGCCGTGGGACGCCATTTCCGCAACTCGGTTTCAGACATGCCAAGCCCGGCAGCCAGCCGGGGGAGGTAGAACCCGCGCAGATCGTCCGCCGCGACGTTGTCCAGAAAGCGGCGTACCCAGCCCATGATTTCCCTGGGGGCGTAGGTTTCGGAGACGGTGCGGACGCAGAAATCCAGCCCGTCGCGCCCCGTGTCCAGCACGGCCCGTAGGGTCTCGGGGCCTTGGGCGTGCAACAGACTGTCCACGTCCTCGCCCTGGGGCATGGTGACCACGTGGCAGGCCAGCCCCTGGGCGAGGAACATCTCCGCGGCACGCAGCGCGGCCTTTTGTCCGGCTTGGTCGCCGTCAAAAAGCAGATCTATCCGAGAACAAAACCCGCCCAGGCGTTTGACCTGCTCCGGAGTCAGGGCCGTGCCCAACACGCCCACGGCTCCGCTGAAGCCGAACTGGTGCAGGGCGATGACGTCCAGGTAGCCTTCGGTCAGCAAGGCCCTCTTGTCCCGGACAATGGCCTTGCGGGCTTGGTGCAGTCCGTACAGGTGCTGGCCCTTGGTGTAGATCGACGACTCACTGCTATTGATATATTTCGGTTCCTCGCTGTCAATGGCTCGTCCGCCGAAGGCGATGACCCGTCCGGTCAGGTCGTGGATTGGAAACATGATCCGGCCTCGAAAGCGGTCATAGACCTTGCCTCTGTCGTTGCGCACCAGCAGTCCGCAATCCACGGCCTGGTCCCGGGTGAAGCCCTGGGATTGGAGAAATTCCTCCAGCCCGTGCCAGTCCGCCCGGCTCCAGCCGACCTGAAACGCTTCCAGCATTTCCGGGCTGACGCCGCGCCGCAGCAGGTAGTCCCGAGCCAGTGCGCCCGCCGGAGAAATCAGGTTGTGCCGGAAGTGTTCCGTAGCCAAGGCGGCCATCCGCAGGGCCGCATCCCGCTGTTCCAACTCCTGGCGCTCCTGGGGATTCACTGGGCCGAAGTCCAGCTCTACCCCGGTTTCCCTGGCCAGCTGGACCAGGGCCTGCTTGAAGTCCAGGCCGTTGATCCGGGCGTAAAAATCGATCACGTCTCCCGAGGCTTGGCAACCGAAACAATAGTAGAATCCCTGCCCCGGATTGACGTGAAACGAGGGTTTGGTCTCCTGATGAAACGGACAGGGGCCGCTCCAGCGTTCTCCATTCGGGCGCAGCTCCAGATAGCGCTGGGCCAGCTCCACGAAATCGAGCCGGGACTTGATCCGTTGCACCGCGGTTCTGTCCATGCCCTCTCCTTTTTTCCGGCACGCCTTCCCACCAAATTTTCGTTACCGGAAATCGTCCGTCTTAACGCAAGGTGACCACGGTCACCCCATCGCCGCCTTGATCCTCGTTGGCCACGGCATAGGCGGAGACCACCTGGTGGGTCTTGAGAAACTGGTGAACCTCCCGGCGCAGGGCCCCGGTGCCGCGGCCGTGAATGATCTCCACCTGCTCCGAGCCGCGCAGCAAGGCCCGGTCCAGAAAGGCGGCCAGTTCGCTGAGGGCCTCGTCGACCCGCTGGCCGCGCAAATCCAGACGCAGGGAAGCCGGAGCGGCTTGGGCGGAGCGCACGGTCGTCCCGCCGGGGCCGGGTAAAGAGCCTTCTTGGCGGCCGATCGACGCGACGTCCCGATAGGGCAGCCAGAGGGACACTCCGCCCAGTTCCACCTTCAGGGTCTGCTTGCGCTCGTCCTTTTCCTGGACCGCCCCGGTTTTGTTCCAGGCCGGGTACGCGACCCGGTCGCCGACCTGGTAGTCTTCCCAGGTGGAGGATTGGTCCTCGGGCGCGTCGGGCCGAGAATCAGTTTCCAGTTGTTTGCGGGTTTCAGCCAGTTCGCGCAGGGCTTGGCGCCGTGAGATTTTTTCCTCGCGCAGTTTGGCCAGCACGTCCTGGGATTGTTTTTTGATGTCCTGGAGCAGGGCCGACTTGTCCCGGTCGAATTCGGTCCGCAGCTTGGCCCTGCGCGCACGAAGGTCCGTGCGCTGCTCGGCGAGTTCGGCCAATTCCTTCTCCCGTTCCACGGCCAGGGCGTTGAGACGCTCGATCAGTCGGGTGGTGTCCGCTCCGTCCAGCAGCAGATACTGTTCGGCCTTGGCCAGGATCGAAGCGGGCAGGCCGTATTCTCTGGCCACTTCCATGGCTTGGCTGGCGCCCACTTGGTCGTAGGCCAGGGTGTACAGGGGCTTGTTGGTTTTGGGATCAAAGAGCACCGAGGCCGAACGCACGCCGTCCCGGGTCAGGGAGTAGGCCTTGAGGGATGGAAAATGAGTGGCCACCGCAGCCCAGGCGCCTCGATCCAGCAGCCCATCCACCACGGCCTGGGCCAGAGCCGCACCTTGGCTGGGGTCGGTCCCGGCGCCGAATTCGTCCAGAAGAACGAGGCTGCGAGTGTCGATGCGCTCCCAAACCGCGGCCACGTGGTTGATCTGGGCGGAGAACGTGCTTAGCTGCCCCTCCAGACTCTGTTCGTCGCCCATGAACACATGGATGTCTCGCCACAGCGGCAGGGTTCCGCCTTCGGCCGCGGGCACGGCCAGTCCGGAAAAGGCCATCGCGGCCAGCAGACCGGCGGTTTTCAGAGCCACGGTCTTGCCGCCGGCGTTGCCTCCGCTGATGATCAGGACCCGTTGGTCGCCTTTGAGCTGCAGATCCACGGGGGTGGCCCCGTGGCCAGCGAGGAGCAGCAGGGGGTGCCGGGCCTGCTTCAGATCCAGCTCGCCGTCCAAAACGACGTCCACGGGCCGGGCCTCCATTTTTTGGGCCAACGCGACTGCGGCCAGGAGCAGATCCATGTCCGTCAGCCATTGGAAGAGAGGCCGCAACCGCTCCAATTCCTGGCGGACCAAACCGGTGAGCTGAGCCAGGATGCGGTTCTCGGCCTCCCGCTCCTCCTGCTTTAGGTCCTGGAGCTTATTGTTGACCTCCACAAGAAACATCGGTTCGATGTAGCAGGTCTCCCCGGTCTGGGAATAATCATGGATGATCCCGGCCACCTTGCCCTTGAAGTTGCTTTTCAGCGGCAGGACGTAGCGGTCCGAGGAGATGGTCATGAAATCGTCCTGGAGATAGTGGCCGATGCCCTGATCCGTGACGAAGTCCTTGACTCTTTTGGTGCAGTGTTGATGAATTTGGCGGATTTCCTGGCGCACTGACCAGAGTTCCGGTGAGCTCTCGTCCTTGAGCCGCCCGTCGTCGCCGACGCAGCGTTTCAAGGCAGCGGCAGTGAGGTCCGGCCAGGAGAGGAACTCGGCCTCCAAGCGCAGATCCGGCCAGCGGGACGCATCCGTGGAGAACAGAGCGCCGCGGAGTTCCTTGGCCGCAGCAAGGAAACGGCCCAGGGCCCAAAGGGCGTCCAAGTCCAGAACGCGGGAGGCTTGGCTTTGGGGTTGGACGTAGGTCCATACGCCGTCGACGTCGGGAAAGCTCGGGCAGTCGACCCGCGTTTCACCGGCCCAGGCCAGGGCTTGACGCAGGCGGGACTGGCGGCGGGAGACGTCCTCAAGGGTCGAAGCCGGGGTTACCGCGTTCGCGGCCCGTGCCCCGGATTCAGAACGGCAACAGGCGGCCAGCGCCTCGAGAATTTTGGGAAAATCGAGAAGAAGAAGTGTTCTGGATTCCATCGCAAAATGGAACCGGGCGTGTTTTTAGGAAGAAAGGCGGTTCCGCACCAGTTCGCTGACGGCCTTGCCGTCCACCCGCCCTTTGTGGGTGTTCATGATCGCCTGAATGACCCGCCCCATGTCCTTGATGGACGTGGCTCCCTGTTCGGAGACCACGGTCTCGATCAGCGCCGTCAGTTCGTCGGCGGAGAGTGGTTGGGGCTGGTAGGCGCGTAACAGTTCCAGTTCCGCGGCCTCCTTGGCGGCCAGTTCGTCCCGGCCGGCCTTGGAGTACATGTCAATGGATTCCTGGCGCTGCTTGATCTGCTTGAGCACGAGGTCGAGGACTTCGTCGTCGGACAGGAGGCGCTGGAGGTCCACCTGACGATTCTTGGTGGCCGTCTTGAGCATACGTAAGACGGCCACCAAGACGGTGTCCTTGTTTTTGTAAGCGGCGATGAAATCGCGTTCGATCCGCTCTTGAAGGCTCATCGTGTAGAGTTTATTTTTCGGGATTTCTTGACGGCGCGTTTGCGGGCGGCGGCTTCCTTTTTCTTCTTCTGAACGCTGGGCTTTTCGTAGTGCTGCCGCTTTTTCAGCTCGGAAAGGATGCCGGCCTTTTCCACCTGTTTCTTGAATTTACGCAAGGCAAAATCAAAGTGATCGTTTTCACTCAAAATAATTCCTGGCAAGTTGTCTTCACCTCCCGGCCTCACGACGGGTGGGATCTCCGTTTTTGTGAGGGAAACTTTCAAAAAGAGAGTGAACATATCCAAAAGCAGATGGGCTGGCAAGCAAAATATTTCAATTACAGCACAAACCGGAGTTTTTAGTTTTCTTCGCGACTGGCGAGAAGGCGGCCGAACATTTCATCTCATTATAGCTGTTTACAGGGTGATGTCGTTGAGATATGTTTCCCATTCTTCATCCTGTCCGTCCCGTTCGCTTGTGTGAGATATAAATGAGCAATGGATTGAAAGAGAAGGGGCTTGTTTTTTTTAGCAAACGAAGGATCGACTCGGCTAAAGAATCTTTTTTTTTTGCCGATTTAATGTAGTTCAGTATCTGTTCTTCAAACTTTGTAACTTTCCGGGAGGCGTGATCGGATGCGTGTTCCAATCTTCGGCAAACTGATCGGAATTATCGTCTTGGCGGTCCTTCTGACTAGCGGCGTTTTGTTTTTTACCACCAACCACTATGTCACCAAAGGGTTCGATGAAAAAGCACTTGAGGAAGTGGGCGGGTTCAAGGGGGCCGTGGAGGCGGAAATCGAGGATTGGGAGGTGTTGCTCGGAACCGTGGGCATGCTCCTGGCCGTCAACTTCGAGGTGCAGCACGCCATCGAGGAGCGTAACTCCGGCTTCCTGCGCGCTCTCGCCAGGGACGTGATCCAACAAACCGGGGTAGACTTTTTGACGTTTTCCGACGCCCACGGCGTGGTGGTGGCCAGGGGACACTCCGAGCGGGTCGGGGACAGCGTTGCCGGGCAGGTAAACGTCCAAAAGGCCTTGCGGGGGCAGTCCAGTGTTGGCATTGAGCGCGGCACGGAAATCAAGTTTTCGCTTCGCGCCGGGTATCCGGTGAAGATGGGTGACCGGATCATCGGCGTGGTCACGCCGGGATTCGACTTTGGAAATTTTCAGTTCGTCGATGAACTCAAAACGCGTTTCGGCGTGGAAGCCACGGTTTTCGAAGCGGACACCCGTCTGGCCACGACCATCATGCGCGACGGACAGCGGGTCGTGGGTACGAAGATGGACAATCCTCGCGTAATTTCCACGGTGTTGCGCGAGCAACGGACATTCTTCGACCGCAATCTCATCCTTGGTCAAAACTACGATACGGCCTACTGGCCACTAATCGACGCCACTGGTCAGGTTGGGGGCATGTTTTTCATCGGAGTCGAGCGCAGCGTCATCGAGCAAACCCAAAACAGCATCCTAATGTCCATTTTGCTGGTCAGCGTGATTATCGGCGCGGTGATGATCGCCGTGGGCGCGCTTTTCGCCCGGACCTTGTCTGGCCCCATCGGCCGCGCCACTAACTTCGCCACCTTGGTGGCCCAGGGCCGACTGGATGAACAGCTGAACATCAAGAGCAAGGACGAAATCGGCACACTGGCCCAGGCCTTGAAAACCATGGTGGCCAACTTGAAGGCCAAGATCCAAGAGGCCGACGACAAAGCCGAGGAAGCCGACCGCAAGGCCCATGAATGCAACCTGGCCACCCAGGAGGCCGAGGAAGCCAAGCGTCAGGCCGAACAGGCCAAACGGGACGGCATGCTGCAAGCCGCCGGACAGCTTGAGGGCGTGGTGGAACAGGTGACATCGGCGTCCGAGCAGTTGGCCGCCCAGGTGGAGCAGGCCAGCCGCGGTTCCGAGGAGCAGCGCGCTCGGACCGGGGAAACGGCCACGGCCATGGAGGAGATGAATGCCACGGTTTTGGAAGTGGCCAAGAACGCCTCCCAGGCAGCCGAGGCTTCAGACCAAGCCAGGGCCAAAGCCGTGGACGGCGCGAATGTGGTCAGTTCCGCAGTCAACGCCATCAACAAGGTCCAGCGGCAGGCTGGAGAAATGAAGGAAAACCTGAACAACCTGGGGCGGCAGGCCGAGCAGATCGGGCGGATCATGAATGTGATCGAGGACATAGCGGACCAGACAAACTTGCTGGCCCTGAACGCGGCCATCGAGGCGGCCCGGGCCGGGGACGCGGGACGCGGGTTCGCCGTGGTGGCCGACGAGGTGCGCAAGCTGGCGGAAAAGACCATGAACGCCACCAAGGAGGTGGGCGAGGCTATCTCCGCTATTCAGCAGGGCACCCGAGCCAACATTCAAGGCATGGACCAGTCCGTGGCCGCCATTGAGGACGCCACGCAACTGGCCAACAAATCGGGCGATGCTTTGAAGGAAATTTTGGGCTTTGCCGAGCAGGCCGCGGATCAGGTTCGGTCCATCGCCACGGCCGCGGAGGAACAGTCCGCCACCAGCGAGGAAATCAACCGCGGGGTGGAGGACATCAACCGCATCGCCTCAGAGACCAGCGAGGTCATGAACCAGTCGGCCCAGGCCATCTCCGAACTGGCCAGGCAGGCCCAGGACTTGCAAAACCTTGTCCAGGAACTGAAGAACGTTTAGTGTTGCCGGACCGCATTTCAGGTGATAAGAAGTTCCGAACAGTCACTGAGCCGTTCACCGCTTAGGGAGAAATCGCATGCAAGAACATTATGCCCGGCAGGAAAAGGACAGCGCCCTGCTCCAACTGGTCACCTTTCACATCGGAGATGAAGAGTTCGGGGTGGAGATCCTCAAGGTGCAGGAGATCATCCGGATGATGGGCATCACCCGGGTGCCCAAGGCCCCGGATTTCGTGGAGGGCGTGATCAATCTGCGCGGCAAGGTCATCCCGATCATCGACCTGCGCAAGCGCTTCGGCATGGCCGCCCAGGAGCACGACAAGCATACCCGGATCATCGTTATCGAGATCAACACCGTCATCATCGGCTTTGTGGTGGATTCGGTCTCCGAGGTGCTTCGCATCCCGGCGAACACCGTGGAACCTCCACCGCCGATCATCTCCGGCATCGAGTCCGAATACATCAGCGGGGTGGGCAAGCTGGCCGACCGCCTGCTGATTCTGCTGGACCTGGACCGGCTGCTGAGCAAAGGCGAGCAGAACATGCTCTCCGGGATTTAGGGAGCCATCCTTTTCTCATTTTTGTCTTTCCTCCCCTCCTTGGCCCCGGGACGGATTTCCGTCTCGGGGCTTTTTTGACCCACTCCCCATGAGCGCCCCGCCCACAACCATGAAATCCATAGCTCGTCATCGTCTAGTGGTCACCGGCCAAGTCCAGGGCGTGGGCTTCCGGCCCACGGTGTACAAGCTGGCCCTGGAGGTCGGACTGACCGGATTCGTGCGCAACGCCCCCGAGGGAGTGATTATCGAGGTCCAGGGGCCGGACGGCGCGGCCTCCTTCTTCGGCGATCGGCTTCGGCAGGCGCTGCCGCCGTTGGCCCGGATCACCGCCCTGGAATCCGAAAGAATCGCGTCCCGACCGGACGAGGCGGACTTCCGGATTCTGCAAAGCACGGCCGGAGAAGGCCACCAGGTGCTCATCAGTCCGGACACTGCTACCTGCGCGGACTGCCTGCGAGAGCTGTTCGACCCGCGAGATCGTCGCTACCGTTATCCCTTCATCAATTGCACCAACTGCGGGCCGCGCCTGACCATCACCCGGAGCATCCCCTACGATCGGCCCATGACCTCCATGGCCTGCTTCCCGCAGTGCCCGGACTGCCTGCGGGAGTACGAAGACCCGCTGGATCGCCGGTTTCACGCCCAGCCTAATTGCTGTCCGGTCTGCGGGCCGCGGGTCTGGCTGGGTTTGCCATCCGGGGAACGCCTGGCTGAGGGGGGTGACGCAATGATTTTGGCGGCTGGGGCTTTGGCCGAGGGAAATATATTGGCCGTGAAGGGACTGGGCGGATTTCACCTGATCTGCGACGCGGGGGACGACGCGACCGTGGCCGAGCTGCGACGGCGGAAACAGCGTTGGGAGAAGCCGCTGGCCGTGATGGCTCCAGATCTGGAAACCGCCCTCCGGGTCGTGGAGGCGGACTCCATGGAGCGGGATCATCTGCTGTCCGCCCAGCGGCCCATCGTTCTCCTGTCGCGTCTGAACCCCAAAGTCGGTCCGGTGCTCTCAAAGCATCTAGCCCCGGACACGGACCGCCTGGGACTGATGCTGCCCTATACCCCCTTGCACCATATCCTGCTGGACGCGTTCCGGGAAGCGGCGGGGTCAGAGCGGCTCCCGATCCTGGTGGCGACCTCCGGCAACCTGAGCAATGAACCCATCGCCCTGGGCAACCGGGAAGCCTTGGAGCGCCTTGCGCCTCTGGCCGACCTGTTCCTGCTCCACGACCGGGATATCCTGATCCGCTGCGACGATTCGGTGTTGCGCTTGAACCGGAAAATAAGGCGGCCCGAGATGTTCCGCAGGGCCAGAGGGTACACGCCGTCGCCGATTTTTTTGAATCGGGGTGGCCCGTGCGTGCTGGGGCTGGGGCCGGAACTCAAGGCAACGATCTGCCTGACCAAGGGAGACCAGGCCTTTGTCAGCCAGCACGTCGGAGATTTGACCAATCTGGAGACGTTCTCGTTTTACCAGGACACCATCCGCTACATGCGGACTATTTTGCAGGTTCAGCCCGAGATGCTGGTCGCGGATTTGCACCCGGACTACATGAGCACCGGACATGGTAAGGAGCTGAGCGAGTGCCAGAGGATTCCCCTGGCCCGGGTGCAGCACCACGTGGCCCATATCCTCGCGGTCCTGGCTGAAAACCGGCATGTGGAACCAAGCCTGGGGCTGGCCCTGGATGGGGCCGGACTGGGCACGGATCGGAACATCTGGGGCGGCGAGGCCATGCTGGTGGATCCTCGAAGTGGGGAATTCAGCCGTGCGGGCCATTTCGTTCCCGTGGCCCAGCCCGGCGGCGAGGCCGCGGCCCGGGAGCCCTGGCGCATGGCCAGGAGTTACTTATGGAGTATCGGGATCACGGCCCCTGGAAGTCGCCTCTGGCCCTGGCTGGAGGAATACCCTCAGGCCGACGCCTTCGTGGAGGCCATGCTCCAAAAAGGGATCAACTGCCCGGCGACCACCAGTTGCGGTCGCCTGTTCGACGCCGTAGCCGGTCTGTTCGGCTTGAAGCACGTCATGGCTTATGAAGGGCAGGCCGCGATCATCCTGGAACGGATTCAAAACCTGGACGACCAGGCCGCGCCTTACGTCTGCCAGGTCCTGGCCGAGCGTGATCCGGTCCAATTGGATACTCTGTTGCTGTTCCGCCAGGTCCATGCCGACTGGGAGGCTGGGGCGTCGACCGGGGCGATCAGCCGGCGCTTTCATCTGGGCCTGATTCAGGGCCTGGCCGAGCTAGCGGCCCTGCTGGCCCAGCGATCCGGTACGCGCACTGTGGGCCTGAGCGGAGGGGTGATGCAGAACGCCACCCTGAGCACGTTGCTGCCCCAGGCCCTGTCCCAACGCGGCCTGGCCCCCCTGGTCCACGCCTACCTCCCTCCCAACGACGCCTGCATCTCCCTGGGTCAGGCCATGTATGGACGAATCCGACTTCAGCGCGGGTGAACGCGCCGTATCTCCTTGCTTTGAATCGCTATAAATCCACCTTGTCTTTCCAGGAGGTCTTGGCTAACATTTCCTCTTTTTCGCCTTTTTCAAGTTGGTACACATCATGACCCAGCGCGGACCCCATCTTTCCGTCCCTCACATCCGTCTTCTGCCCCGAGTCTTCAATCTGACCCAGGACCAAGTCGAGTCCTGGCCGGAAACCGTGCGCACCCTGGCCGTGGACCTGGCCGCAGAGCTGTTTTTGCTGCGCTACAACCCTTTCATTCCCCAGGAAATGGTCCGCAGCAGCGTGGACAATCAGTTGGCGGCCATTGTTCCGTCCCTGGCCCCGGAGTACGCCACGGCCTTGCAAGGGGCCGTGGAGCACTTTTGGAGGGACTACGAAGCCGAGCTGCTGTTCAAGCAGAACCTGATCAAGCGTCTGCGGCAGTGTCTGCCGGAGGAGTGCGTCAACAACCAGCCCAACGCCCTGGTGGAATGTTCCACCGACGCCACGGACCTTCGCCTGGAACTGCCTCTGCTCGTTCTGGCCCCGGAAAACACAGAGCAGGTGCAGTGCATCATCCGTTTGGCCAATGAGCTGGAGTTCAGTCTTGTGCCACGAGGGGGGGGATCCGGCCTGACCGGAGGGGCTATCCCGTCCGGTCGACGGACGGTGATTCTGAGCCTGAGCCGGATGAAGGCCGTTTTGAACATTGATGTTCAGGAAAAGGTTCTGTGCGCCCAGAGCGGAATGATCACCCTGAACGCGATCCAGGCCGCGGCGGCCCAGGGCTTGCTGTTCACCGTGGACCCGGCCTCCAAGGCTGCCTCGTCCCTGGGCGGCAATATTTCCGAGAATGCCGGCGGGCCGTTTGCCTTCGAATATGGGACCACCTTGGACAACCTTCTCAGCTACGTGATGGTCCTGCCCAGTGGAGAGCGCATCGAGGTGCGTCGCAAGAATCATCCCCGGCACAAAATTTTGCCCCACGAAGACGCGGTCTTTGAAATCCTGGACGATCACGGTCGGGTCACTGAAATCATTGCCTTGCACGGCGGCGAAATCCGGGGCGCGGACCTGGGCAAGGACGTGTCCAACAAATTCCTGGGCGGACTGCCGGGCATTCAGAAGGAGGGCGTGGACGGGGTGATCACCGAAGCCTGTTTCACCCTGTATCCCCAGCCGACCTTCTCCCGGACCCTGTGCCTGGAATTCTACGGACGCAGCATGCACCCGGCCATGCTGGTGATCAACGATTTGGTGGGCATGCGCGACACCATCCGGGAGCAGGGCGACCTGGTCAAGATGTCCGCTTTGGAGGAGTTCGGGCCGAAGTACGTCCAGGCCATCGAGTACCAGAAAAAATCCTCCCGCTACGAAGGCGACCCCATCTCCGTGTTGCTGGTCCAGATGGATTCCGACGACGAGGTGGCCCTGGACGAGGCCGTGGGCATGGTGGTGGACATTGTCGGACCGTACGAGAACGTGGAGGTGTTCACGGCCACGGACGCCCGGCAGGCCGAAGTATTCTGGGAGGATCGACACCGTCTGAGCGCCATCACCCGCCGGACCAGCGGATTCAAGATCAACGAGGACATCGTCATCCCCTTGAAGGTGATTCCGGAGTTTTCCGACTTTCTGGAACAGCTGAATCTGCGCTACCTAGCCAAGGCGTATCGCAAGGCGCTCCAGGAAGTGGGCGGTCTCGACGGCCTGCCGGACAGTGACGAGTTCGTGGAGATGGAACTGGACTACTGCGCCCGAATCCTGCGAGGAGAGATCACGGCCAAGGAACTCTCCGACCAGGAGTTCGAGATCCAGACCCAGTTCTTTTTTCAGGATCTGCGCAATCGCTATCCCCGCCGACAGCCCGAGCTGGACTCCATCCTTTCTCGGATGCGCGGAACCCGGGTCATCGTGGCCAACCATATGCACGCCGGGGACGGCAACTGCCACGTGAACATTCCGGTGAACTCCAATGACCCGCACATGCTGCATCAGGCCGAGGAAGCCGCCGGAGAGGTCTTCAAGAAGGTTTTGGAACTCAAGGGCGCAGTGTCCGGGGAGCACGGCATCGGGATTACCAAGATCGCCTTTTTGCCCGAGGAAAAGATCAAGGCCCTTAAGGCCTACAAGGCCAAGGTCGATCCCAGGAACATCATCAATCCCGGCAAGCTGACCAGCCGGGAGCAATTGGTCCAGCCGTTCACCTTTTCCTTCAACCGTCTGATCCAGGATCTGCGCCAGAGCGGCCTGCCGGAGCGGGCGCGGCTGATCAAGCTGCTGACTACCATCCAGACCTGCTCCCGGTGCGGTAAGTGCAAGCAGGTCTGCCCCATGTACCTCCCGGAAAAGGGGCTGTTGTTCCATCCCCGGAACAAGAACATCAGCATGGGGGCGATGATCGAGGCGGTGTTCTACACCCAGCTCCAGTCCGGACAGCCGGACCAGCGCCTGCTGAAGGAACTGGGGCGGCTGATGGAGCACTGCACGGGCTGCGGCAAATGTATGTCCGCCTGTCCGGTGAAGATCAACACCCCGGACGTGATTCTGGATCTGCGCGGTTACCTCAAGGGCAAGGGCGCGGACGGGCACCCCTTCAAGAACCGCATCCTGGATTATCTGGTCAAGGATCCGGCGTGTCGCCTGCCCCGAGCGGCCAAGTTTTTGGCCGTGGGTCAGGCCATTCAGAACACGGCCGTGGGGTTGATCCCCTCCAGATGGCGTCGGCGGGCCGAGAGCCCTCTGCTCCAGGGCAAGGGGCCGAACATGGAGATGAAGAACCTGTCCGAGAGCCTTAACCTGGGCAAGGGTGGCGTCTTTCTCCCGGCCGGCAACGGCGGCTCGATCCCGAACAGGGAAACCGTGCTCTATTTTCCAGGATGCGGGGCCGGGCTCTTTTTCCGCTCCATCGGTCTGGCCACCATCTCCTTGTTGCTGGACGCGGACTGCCAGGTCATTCTCCCCGAATTCCACCTGTGTTGCGGGTATCCGCTGCTGGCCAGCGGCGGCGAGCAGGCTTTCGGGGCTAATCGGGAGCGGAATATAGCCGCGTTGAACCGCCTGCTGAATAAGACTAGGGCCCAGGGCTTCACGGTTTCCCACGTGATCACGGCCTGCGGCTCCTGCCGGGCGGGGTTGCGCGATTACAATCTGGCATCCTCCTCCGGTCCGGCCCTGGAACACCAGGATGCGCTGCAATTTCTGCTGCAACGTATCAGCCCAAAACAAGGACAGAAGCAGGGCCAAAAAGGGGGTAAGCCGCTGATTCAGTCACTCCAGACCGCAGCGCCCCGGGAACTGCTCTATCACGCCGCGTGTCACGGCGAATGGTCCGGGGTGGAGGGCGTCAAGGCGGCCAGAATCTATGCCGAATCCCTGGGCAAGCTCCTGGACGCCAAAGTCCGCGTCAGCCCGCACTGCTGCGGAGAGAGTGGCTTGGGAGCCATGACCTCCCCGGCCATCTACAACAAGCTGCGCCGACGCAAGATCGACCAACTGCGCACGGACATCAGCCAGGTGGAATCCCCTGCTCCGATCCTTGTCGGATGCCCGTCCTGCCGTATCGGGCTGACCAGGTGCCTGAACGAGCTGGGACGCCCCCGGGAGGTCCAACACACCGTCGAATACCTCGCCTCCCTGCTGGGCGGGAAAGACTGGGAAAAGAACACCGTCAAACGCATTGTCCAGGCTCGGTTTGTTCCGGAGCGGTGAGACGTTATCATATAACCATTTAGCAAGAGGAGCCCTACCCACCATGAGCACCCATTTTTCCGCAAGTTACAGTTTCACCATGGATATCCGGCTGGAGAAGAAGCAGGAGAATCGCGTTTTGCTGCTAGAAACCCTGGGCCGTGAAGGCGCACGCCTGGTCCAGTTTTTTCGTGTGGGCGAAGACATGGAGGCTGAGGAAATTTCGCTGGAATTTTACGCTACCTCCGTTGAGCACGGGGAAAAGGTGGTCGCCGCGGTGCAGGCCCTGCCCTGCGTCCTGGATTCCTGGGCCACGGACACGACCATGGCCATTCACGACGGAGGCAAGCTGGAGATCGCCCCCACGTCGTCGGTGGACAACGCGGACGAACTGGCCATGGCCTACACGCCCGGCGTGGCCCGGGTCTGCCAGGCGATCCACAAGGATCCGGAGCGCTCCTTCGATCTGACCATCCGCCAGAACTGCGTGGCCGTGGTTTCCGACGGCACGGCGGTTTTGGGACTGGGGAACATTGGGCCTCTGGCGGCCATGCCCGTGATGGAAGGCAAGGCCGTGCTGTTCAAGGCCTTTGGCCGGGTGGACGCCTTCCCGCTGTGCGTGAAGACCACGACCCCGGAAGAACTAATCGACTTCGTGGAAAAGGTCGCCCCGACCTTCGGCGGGATCAACCTGGAAGACGTGGCCGCCCCGAATTGCTTCATCGTGGAGCAGGAATTGAAAAAGCGGCTGGACATCCCGGTATTCCACGACGACCAGCACGGTACCGCGGTGGTGGCCTTGGCGGCGCTGCTCAACGCCTTGAAGCTGACCGGCAAGAAGATCGAGGATTTGCGTATGGTGGTCAATGGGTTCGGGGCCGCCGGAGTGGCCTGCGCCAAGATGTTCGCCGAGGCCGGGGTGCGGAACATCATCCCCTGCGACCGTACGGGCGTGGTCTACCGCGGCCGGACCAAAGGTATGAACCCGATCAAGGAAGAGTGCGCCCAAATTTTCAACCCGGACAATGAGCAAGGCACTCTGGCCGATGTGATCAAGGGCGCGGACATTTTCGTGGGCGTGTCCGGACCGGGAACCCTGAAGCGGGAAGACGTGCTGAAGATGGCCCCGAAGCCGATCATTTTCGCCATGGCCAATCCCATTCCGGAAATCCTGCCCGAGGAAATCGCGGACCTGGATTGTCTGATCGCCACCGGCCGCTCCGATTACCCGAACCAGATCAACAACGTGCTCTGCTTCCCCGGCATCTTCCGGGGTGCCCTGGACTGCCGGGCCTCGGACATCAACGAGGCCATGAAGCTGGCCGCTGCACAGGCCATCGCGGATTGCGTGGACGAGGAGCAACTGGCCCAGGGGGTGATCATCCCCAGCGCGTTCCATCCGGGAGTGGCCGACGCCGTGGCCGAGCGGGTGGAGCAGGCCGCTCGGGATTCCGGAGTCGCCAGAATCTGATGGGCTGTTGAAAAATCCCCGCTGGCTGCGTTGCGGCAAAATGTTCAAACCCTCACGTATGCTGAATACGCTTCGGCCTTGAACTTTTTTTGCTCCTTGCCATCGGGTTTTTTGAACAGCCCATGTAATCGGACATTGTCATCACTGTGAGTCGCAATGGATTTCCAATGCGCGTTCTGGGCATCGACTATGGAATAAAAAGGGTGGGCTTGGCCCTGAGCGACGGCCTGGGGCTTCTGGCCTACCCGTACGCGACCCTGGAGCGGACCACCAGGGAGCGGCTTTTCTCCGGCCTGCTGGCCATCGTGGCCAGGGAAGGAATCCAGACCATCGTCCTCGGTCTGCCCCGAGCCCTGAACGGCCAGGAGACGGAAACCACCCGTCAGGTCCGGAACTTCGCCCAGAGCCTGCGCCGCCGGACGGACGTCCCGGTGGTGTTTCAGGACGAAGCCTTCAGCTCGCTGGAGGCCGAGCGCAACCTGCGCGAGGGGAGCCGTCGCGGCCGAAAGATCAAGGCCGTGCTCGACCAGCAGGCCGCCGTCGTCATCCTCAACGACTACCTGGAATGCTCCAGACAGTCTCAACTCCCTTGAACCTGATCGGAAAAGACAAGGAGGCGTCATGGAAACCATTCTGTCCTCGTTATTCATCATCCTGGTCGTGGTCGTCTTCGCGTTTATCATGCGCAAAGGCGGCGGCTTCTCCGGCTGAGGTCCGGCCAGGGGCTGCGGTACGCAGCCGAAGAAGCCGGAGCCGGAGCAGCGAAAAGCAAAAGAGCGGCGGAAAAAGTAAGGGGGAAAGCGTAACGACGGGTACATGGCGGCGTCTCGACATATGACGAAGAAAGGATGAAAAAAGCACTTGCCAAGTTCCGAACAATTCTTTAGGTATTCCTTTTTTCAAGCAGGAGAGGTGTCCGAGCTGGCCGAAGGAGCACGATTGGAAATCGTGTGTACGCTAACCCCGTACCGAGAGTTCGAATCTCTCCCTCTCCGCCATTCCCGCATATGTTAGCCCCCGGAAACGGGGGCTTTTTTTGTCTTTGCCCTTGTCGTCCGCGAAGCGTCCGGCACTTGGGTAGGCATTGGAATTTGAAAAAAACATGCAAAAACGCTTGACACATTCCAGCGGTTTTCATTATTGACCTTCTCCATGCATTCCTCCACCACCTTCCTCACCACGAACTTTTATTTTGGTTTTTTTTATTTTTGGCGTGGTTTGGCCTGTGGTCAGAGGGAAGCGGTGTATCCGAAATAGCAGGAAACTCTATCAAAACCGCTCTCAAAGGGCCGCAGGCAAACCGCCGGCGGCCCTTTTTTTATGGCTGAATCGGCGGAAGCGACCCCCAGGGACAACACCAGGCGACATTGCCGGGGGAGGGGAACGATCATGCAGAACATGCACTTGGGCAAAGCCGTCCGTCTGGAACGGATTTTTAACCGCAACACGGGCCGGACCATCGTCGTACCCATGGATCATGGGGTCAGCGTGGGGCCCATCGACGGGCTGGTGGACATGCGCGACGCCATCAACGGGGTGGCCGAGGGCGGAGCCAACGCCATCATCCTGCACAAGGGGCTGGTGCGCTGCTCCCACCGGGGCAAGGGGGCGGACATCGGGTTGATCGTCCACCTCTCGGCCAGCACATCCCTGTCGCCCTTTCCCAACGCCAAGACCCTTGTGGGCACGGTGGAGGATGCCATCAAGCTGGGCGCGGACGCGGTCAGCCTGCACGTCAATCTGGGCGATGAAACCGAGCGCGACATGCTGGAGCAGATGGGCCAGGTGACCACCAAGGCCATGGATTGGGGCATGCCGGTGCTTGCCATGGTCTACGCCCGGGGGCCGAAAGTCGGCAACGAATACGACCCGGATGTGGTGGCCCAGTGCGCCAGGGTGGGCGTGGAATTGGGCGCGGACGTGGTCAAGGTGCCGTACACCGGCAGCGTGGAGTCCTTCCGCAAGGTGGTGGACGGCTGCTGCGTGCCGGTGGTGATCGCCGGCGGGCCGAAGCTGGACAGCAGCGAGGACCTGGTGCGCATGGTCTACGACAGTTTGCAAGCCGGCGGCGCGGGCTTGTCCATCGGCCGGAATATCTTTCAGGCCGCCCAGCCGGCCCGGCTGGTCCAGGCCCTGCACGGCATCGTCCATGACGATTGGGAAGTGGCCCAGGCCATGGAACTGTTACAGTAGGAGAGCATCATGATCCAAGTTTGGTTCAAGGCCGTACCCTTTGACAAGACCGCCGTGACTCTGGCCCTGGAATCCGGCGTGGACGCTCTGATCGCCCCGGCGGACAAGGTTGATGAGGTCAAGGCCCTGGGGCGGGTGGTGGTTTTCGCCGAGGACGAGGTGGACGCGATCCGGCTGGAGAGCAAGGCCGACGAGGAAGCCGCGACGCGTTGCCTGCGCTCCCAGGGCAAGGTGCTGCTGCGTCTGGGCTGGGAGATCATTCCCGTGGAGAACATCCTGGCCCAGGGCGAAGGCCTGGGCGTGGAGGTGGCCTCCCTGGATCAGGCTCGACTGGCCGCCGGCATTCTGGAGCGGGGAGTGGATTTCGTGGTGGTCGTGCCCGAGGCCATACATGACCTGAAGGCCATCGTGGCCGCCCTGAAGCTCTCCGAGGGCCGCCTGGAGCTGAGCACGGCCCGGATTGACGCCATCACCCCCGTGGGGCTGGGGCATCGGGTCTGCGTGGACACCTGTTCCCTGCTGCGCACCGGCCAGGGCATGCTGGTGGGCAATTCCAGCGCCTTTACCTTTCTGGTGCATGCCGAGACCGAGGAAAATGCGTATGTCGCGGCCCGGCCCTTCCGGATCAACGCCGGCGCCGTGCATGCCTACACCCTTCTGCCGCGGAACCGGACCGCCTATCTGGGTGAAGTCGCCTCCGGACGGGAAGTGCTGATCGTCGACGCCGAGGGCCGGACATCATTGGCCGTGGTGGGCCGCTCCAAGGTGGAAATCCGGCCCTTGATCCTGATTTCCGCGACCTGCGGGGACAAAGCCGGCACAATCTTTCTGCAGAACGCGGAGACCATCCGCCTGGTCCGTCCCGATGGGACCCCGGTGAGCGTGGTGGCCCTGGTTCCGGGCGATGAAGTGCTTTGCCGGCTGGACACCGCCGGGCGCCATTTCGGCATGGCCATCAGCGAGGAGATCAGCGAAGCATGAGCCCGAACCATTCCGACCCGTCCGAACTGTCGCCCGAGGCCCAGGCCCGCATGGCCGAGCTGCGTCACGGCATCGACGCCATTGACCAGGAACTGCTGACCACCCTCAACCGCCGGGCCGCACTGAGCCTGGAAGTGGGGCGGATCAAGCGCGATTCACGGGACATCATTTTCAAACCGTTCCGGGAAAAGGAACTGCTGACCAGCCTGGCCGCGGCCAACCCCGGCCCGCTCCCGGAAGAGCATCTGCGCAACATCTACCGGGAAATTCTCTCTTCTTCCCGGCGGCTGCAGCGGCCTCAGACCATCGTCTATCTCGGCCCGGAAGGCACCTTTTCCTACTTCGCCGGGGTGGAATACCTGGGTCACAGCGCGGAATTCCAGCCCAAACCGACCCTGCACGAGGTTTTTCAGGCCGTGGTGGCCCGTGAGGCCGAGCTGGGGGTGATTCCCCTGGAAAATTCCCTGCAAGGCACCGTGGGCCAGAGCCTGGACCTGTTCCTGCAATTCGAGGTCCACGTCCAGGCGGAAATCTATTGCAAGATCAGCCACGCCCTGCTCTCCACGGCCAGCCAACTGGCCGACGTGAACACGGTTTACTCCCATCCCCAGGCCCTGGAGCAGTGCTCGACCTGGCTGCGTTCCCACCTGCCCACGGCCCGGATCGTGCCCGCAGAAAGCACGGCCGCCGCCGGTCGCCGGGTGTTGGAGGAGCCGAACAGCGCGGCCATCGGCCACGTCCGCATGGGCCGGATGCTCGGCCTGACCGCCTTGGCCCGGCGGATCGAGGACCAGCCTGACAACTGGACCCGTTTTTTGGTCATCGGCTCCCTTCCCGCCGGCGCCGGAAACCAAGACAAGACGTCCATCCTGTTCACCCTGCCGGACAAACCCGGCGCCCTGGCCGCGGTCCTGAACCTGCTGGCCCGGGAAGGCATCAACATGAAAAAGCTTGAATCCCGGCCCTTTCGCGGCGAAAAATGGAAGTACGTCTTTTTCGTGGATCTGGAATGCGACGTCAGTCGCCAGGAATATCAACAGGTCCTGGCCGACCTGCGCGACAACTGCCACACCCTGCGCATCCTCGGCAGCTACCCGTCCGGGCCGTATCTGGACGTCAGTGAAGGGTGAGCTTTTCACTTCTCAATCTTTTTCAGGAACAATCTATGCCGACCCCCGTCATCCTCCAGGCCCCGGCCTCCAAGTCCCTCTCCCACCGTGCCCTGATCGCCGCGGCTTTGGCCCCTGGTCAGTCCCATTTGAGCAATGTTCTGGAAAGCGAGGATCTGGAGCGGACCCGGGATATTTTGGCCCGGGCCTCGGCCCTGATTGAGCGCGGCGACCCCGGCAAGTACGCGGTTTCGGGCATGCCGCGCGGCCCGCTGGGCCGACAGCGCCAGGACGACCAGGAGCCGCTGGTCATGGACGTGGGCGAGTCCGGGACCACCTGTCGGTTGCTGACCGCGGTACTGGCCGCCGGGCATGGGTCATTTCGGATCCAGGGCCGGGGAAAGATGCACAGTCGGCCCATAGCCAGCCTGGTCACGGCTTTGATTTCCCAGGGGATCGAGGTGGAATATCAGGAGCAGCCGGGCTGCCCACCTTTGCTCCTGCATGCCACCGGACTGCCCGGAGGCGAGGTGACCATCGACCTGGACGAATCCAGCCAGTACCTTTCCGGTCTGCTCCTGGCGGCGCCCTTGGCCCGTGCGGTCATGACCATTTTGGTGGGCGGGAGCAAGGTGGTTTCCTGGCCGTATGTCGGTTTGACCCTGGACATCATGGAACGATTCGGCGTTCGCTTCCAGGTGCAGACCCTGCACCATGAACGCTGGATGGACGTGGACTGGCGCGAGCCCGGCGAGATTGCTCCGGGCCGGTTGCGCATCCGGGTGCAGCCCGGCGCGTACCAGGCCAGGGACATGGCCGTGGAGGGGGACTGGAGCAACGCCTCCTATTTCCTGGCCGCCGGGGCCCTGAGCGCCGTTCCGGTGGGGCTGCGCGGCCTGAATCCCGAGTCTCTTCAGGGCGACCGGGCCATCGTGGACATCCTGGCCCGGATGGGGGCCGTGGTGTCTTGGGATCAAGATCAAGTGACCGTGGTCGGCGGCGAGCTGCGCGGCGTGGACCTGGACATGGGCGCCTGCCCGGACCTGGTGCCCACGGTGGGCGCGGTGGCGGCCCAGGCCAAGGGGGCGACCACGATTCGCAACGTGGCCCATTTGCGGATCAAGGAAAGCGACCGCCTGGACGCGGTGGTCACGGAGCTGGCCCGAATCGGAGCCGGGACCACCGCCTTGGAGGACGGGCTGCGGATCGAACCGGCTCCGCTTCCCGTTGGCAAACGCCTTGCCTTCAAGACCTACGCGGACCATCGCCTGGCCATGAGTCTGTCCCTGCTGGAACTGGGCGGCGTCGGCGTGGACCTGGATCAACCCGGCTGCGTGGCCAAGTCCTTTCCGGAGTTCTGGACGCGGTGGGATGAGCTGAAAGCCGGCCTTGCCGGCGCGGGACGGGCAGCGGCGTGAGCACGACGGGCACGCAAAATCAGGCCGGGACGATTTCCCGGTGCTGCGTGATCGGTTCTCGTGGACGGATGGGCGGTCTGTTCGTCTCCCGCCTGGGCGCCGCCGGGATCGCGGTGATCGGGCTGGATCAGCCCTTGGAGCAAGCCCGGTTGGCCGAGGTGCTGCCCGACCAGGACCTGCTGCTCCTGGCGGTTCCGGCCCCGGCCATGGAGGAAGTTCTGAGTACGTGTTGTTCGTACTGCTCTCCGGAGACCATCGTGATGGACGTCTGCTCCGTGAAGGTCCAGCCTTTGGCCCTGATGCTCCGCCATCATCCAGGCCCAGTGGTGGGCACGCATCCCTTGTTCGGCCAGGAGCCCGGCGACGATCCTCGGGTAGCCGTGACCCCCGGCCGGGACGAGTCCGCGGCCAGGGCCGTGTCCGTACTCATGGAGCAACTGGGCTTCATCCCTTTCCTGACCACCGCGGAAATCCACGACCGGGCCATGGCCTCGGTCCAGGGGCTGAACTTCGTGACCACCTGCGCCTATCTGGCCGCTCTGGCCGGGGACGAGGAAATCCGCGACTTCCTGACCCCGTCCTTCCGCCGCCGCCTGGAAGCGGCCCGCAAGATGCTCACCGAGGACGCAGCCCTGTTCGCGGATTTGTTCGAGGCCAACCCCTACAGCCAGGACGCGGTCCGGCTGTTCCGCTCCCACCTCAACCTCGCCGCTGGCGGGGACGTGGACGTCCTGGCCCAGCGGGCAGGCTGGTGGTGGCGAAGCTCGAAGCAAGGGGGGGAGACCGGCCCGTGAGTCCAGGTGCATCCAGAGTGTGCCGAAGATAAGAAAGCCGCTTCTCCCCCAGGGAGGGCGGTTTTTTTGTTGGGGGTTCAGCGGTTCACGGTTCAGCGGTTCAACGGTTGGGGAGGAATTGCTAAACCGTGAACCACTGAACACTGAACAGTGAACAGTGAACAATGAGCAATGAACAGTGAACAGTGAACAGTGAACAGTGAACAGTGAACCAAAAACAACCAAAGGAGCCATCATGTCAATCGACTTGTCCCAGACCGGCCAGTGGCTGGCAGCGGACGTGCAGACGCCCATCAGCCTGTTTCTTGGGCTGGTGGGGAAGCGGCAGGGGATTTTGCTGGAGAGCGCGGAGGTGGACGGGCGGCTGGGCCGCTATAGTCTGATCGCCTGGGACTTCCGGCTGCGGCTGAGTTGCCGGGACGGGCGGATGGACGTCCAGGCCCAGGATGCCCGCCTGAAAAGTCTGGAAAAGCTCGACGGAGAGGAGTTCATTCCGGCGTTGCGTGAAATCCTGTCCACCGTGCGGATCACGCCCCAGGACGAGTTCGCCGGGTTGCCGGCCCTGGCCCGAGGGCTTTACGGCTACTTCGGCTACGCAATGGCCGGGCTGTTCGAGCCCAAGTTGGCTGAGCAGCTTCCTCCGAGCCAGGCCGATGCCTGTCTGGTTCTACCCGGGCGGGTGGCTCTGTTCGACCATCTGCATCATCGCTGCTGCGTGCTCAGCCTGGACCCGGACCGGTCCGGAGTGGACGAGCTGCAGCAGAGCGCTCCGGACGAGCCGCCGGTGATGGGCCAAGTGCGGCACATCCCCGAGGCCGAGGAGTTCATGGAGCGGGTCCGGCGGACCAAGGAGCTGATCCGCACCGGCGAGGTGATCCAGACCGTGATGTCCACCCGGTTTGAGGCCCCCTTTTCCGGCGAGCCATTTGTCCTTTACCGTCGCTTGCGCCAGATCAACCCCTCGCCGTACATGTTCTTCATGCGCCTGCCCCGGCTGACCCTGCTGGGTTCCTCCCCGGAGTTGCTGGTCCGCTGCCAGGGCGGTCTGCTTCAGTCCCGACCCATCGCCGGAACCCGGTTACGGGGCGAGACCGAAACCCAGGACCGGGAGCTGGCCGAGGAGTTGTTGGCCGATCCCAAGGAACGGGCCGAACATGTGATGCTCGTGGATCTGGGCCGCAACGATTTAGGCCGGATCGCCGCGCCGGGCAGCGTCACGGTGGAAAAGTACATGCAGGTGGAGCGCTTCTCCCACGTGATGCACATGACCTCCTATGTCCAGGCCCAACTGGCTCAGGGCAAGGACGCCCTGGACGTGCTTCAGGCCACCTTCCCTGCCGGGACGGTCAGCGGCGCGCCCAAGATCCGGGCCATGGAGATCATCGCCGAAGAGGAGGGGCTGCCGCGCGGGCCCTATGCCGGGGCCGTGGGCTGGCTGGGCCTGAACCCGGCGGAGGGTCCGGACCGGGATGCGGTCAATCTGGATACGGGGATCACCATCCGCAGCCTCTGGGTGCGAGACGGCCAGGTCCATTTCCAGGCCGGGGCCGGGATCGTTCACGACTCTGATCCACACAAGGAATGGCAGGAATGTCACAACAAGGCCCGAGTGCTTTTTGAAGCCTTCAGCCGCCAGGGAGGAAGTGATGTTTTTACTTATCGATAACTACGACTCGTTCACCTTCAATCTGGTCCAGGCCTTTCAGGTTCTGGGCCGTTTCCCCCATGTGGTCCGCAACGACCAGCCGGAGTTGCTGGGCTTGGCGAGCAGTCCGGAGTTGGAGGCCGTGGTCATTTCTCCGGGGCCGAGCCGACCCGAACAGGCGGGGCTTTGCCTGGAATTCCTGGAGCTGCTGCCCACTACCGTGCCAGTGTTGGGCATTTGTCTGGGACATCAGATTTTGGGACATCATGCAGGGGCCTCGGTGGTGGTGGGTGAGCGGATCATGCACGGCAAGACCTCTCCGGTTCGGCATACTGGCGAAGGCTTGTTCGCCGGGCTGCCCCAGCCCATGGAGTGCGGGCGCTACCATTCCCTGCTGGTCCGGGTGGAGGAAGCGCCGAAGCTGCTGGAGCGC
The DNA here is from genome assembly GCF_003046795.1 of Desulfonatronum sp. SC1. Lineage (NCBI taxonomy): Bacteria > Pseudomonadati > Thermodesulfobacteriota > Desulfovibrionia > Desulfovibrionales > Desulfonatronaceae > Desulfonatronum > Desulfonatronum sp. SC1. The sequence continues at coordinate 89,920 of NZ_PZKN01000007.1, forward strand.
ACGGCCTGGACGGAAGATGGTAAGGGCGATGGCGATGGCGAAGACGAGGTCATGGGGCTGCGCTACACGGACCGGCCCTGGGCCGGGGTGCAGTTTCATCCGGAGTCCATTCTGACCCCGGAGGGCCCAAAGCTTTTGGAGAATTTTCTGAAGATGCACGCCTTAACCGCTGAACCCGGAGGTAAGAGCCAATGACCACGCGTATCAGCGACATCCTTGAACAACTGGCCCGCAGGCAGCCGCTGACCGACGTGCAGGCGGACCAGATGTTCAACGCCCTGCTTCTGGGCGAGTTGAGCCAGGCCCAGGCCGGGGCCTTTCTGATGGGCTTGCGGGCCAAGGGCGAGGACTCCACGGATTTGGCCGCCGGGGTGCGGGCCGGGCTGGCCCATGCCCGTCAGATTCCCGGACTTTCCGGGCCGCGGATCGACACCTGCGGCACCGGGGGTGACAATGCCCACAGCTTCAACTGCTCCACGGCCGTGGCTCTGTTTCTGGCCGAACTGGGCTATCAGGTGGTCAAGCACGGCAATCGAGCCGTGTCCTCCTCCTGCGGCAGCGCGGACGTGCTGGAAGCCCTGGGCGTGCCCCTGGAGACGAACCCCGAGGACGTGGCCGGACGGCTGGCCGTCGGCAAGTTCGTCTTCCTCTTCGCTCCGGCCTACCACCCGGCCTTCAGGCACATCATGCCCGTGCGCCGGGATCTGGGCATCCGAACCTTGTTCAATCTGATGGGACCGCTGCTCAACCCGGCCCGGCCCACCCATCAGCTCATCGGCGTGGGCGATCCGGAGGCCCTGTTCACCATGGGCGAGGCCCTGCTGCTCACCGGGGTGGAGCGAGCCCTGGTGGTCCACGGGGCCGGAGGGTTCGACGAGCTGACCACCTTTGGCCCGGCCCGCTGCTATCTGGTCAAGGACGGGATCATGGAAAAGACGGCCATCAATCCGGAACGGCTGGGCTTTGACCGTCATGCGCCGGAGGACGTGGCGGTCCGGGACAAGGACCATGCCGTGGGCGTGCTGCGGGAAATTCTTGGCGGCGACGGCCCAAAGGCCATGGTCCAGATGGCGGCCCTGAATCTGGCGGCCTGCCTTTTTCTGCTGGAAGAGGGCAAGACCCTGGTGGAATGCGCGGATTTGGCCCGGGCCGCGATGAAGCGGGGCGTGAGCGGCCGGGTACTCCATGGGGGACTCCATGGGTAGCTCCATGCTTGAGCGCTTTCGCCAGGCCAAGCAGGTTGAAATCCGGGAGCTGATCTCCCTGGAATCCGCGGGCCGCCTGCCCGAGCCGTCTATCACTCCTCGTCCGTCCCTGGCCAAAGCCTTGCTGGAGCGGGGACCGGGCGCGGTGATCGCGGAGTACAAACGAGCCTCGCCCAGTCGGGGAGTGATCAACGCGAACTGGCCTCCGGACCGGGCCGCCGCCGGGTATGCCCGGGCCGGGGCAGCGGTCTTGTCCGTGCTCACCGAGGAGACCTATTTCCAGGGTAGCCTGGAGTATCTCCCGGTCATGGCCGTTTCCGGCCTGCCCCTGCTGCGCAAGGATTTCCTGCTCCACCCCTTGCAGGTTCGCCAAACCGCCGCCACCCCGGCCTCGGCCCTGCTGCTCATCGCCCGGATGCTCAGCCAGTCGGAGTTGGAAACCATGTTGACAGAATGTCGGACGTTCGGCCTGGAAGCCGTGGTGGAGGTTTTTGACGAGGCGGACTTGGACAAGGCCAAAGCGGCGAACTCGACGCTGATCCAGGTCAACAACCGGGACCTGGATCGACTGACCACGGACCTGCGCATTTCCGAGGATCTGATCCGGCACAAAGCCGAGGGCGAGGTCTGGATCAGCGCCAGCGGGATGAACTCGGCCCAGGACATGGCCCGGATGCGCGACGCCGGATTTCACGGCCTGCTCATCGGCTCCCGGCTGATGCAAGAGCCTGATCCGGGGCAGGCCCTGGCGGACCTGTTGCGAACCATGCGAGAGGTACAATCGTATGCATGAGGAAGTCCGCCAAAGTGACCGGAGGGACGCCGACCCCCTGGTCAAGGTCTGCGGCCTGCGCCGACCCGAGGACGTGAGGCTGTGCGAGGTACTGGGTGTGGACTGGACCGGCTTCATCTTCTATCCGCCAAGCCCCAGAAACGTGAGTCCGGAGCATGTCGCGGCCCTTCCCCGAGGCCGGGCCGCGCGGGTCGGGGTCTTCGTGCTTCAGTCCGCGGAAGAGGTTCGGGAGATCATGGACCGGGCCGAGCTGGACTTGGCCCAGCTTCACGGCGGCCAGGACCGGCGTTTCTGCGAACACGTCGGGCCGGAGCGGGTGGTCAAGGTATTCTGGCCACTTCGGTACGCTGATCTCGCGGATCTGGAGCGGGATATGGCCACGTTCGCGACCTCGTGCCGGGCCGTGCTCCTGGACGCCGGAACCGCGGTGGGAGGCCACGGCGTCAGTCTGAATTTCGCGGCCATGGCCGGTCTGACTTTCCCCCGTCCGTGGCTCCTGGCCGGGGGCCTGGGCCCGGACAATATCCAGGAGGCCGTGCTTCGGTGCCGTCCGTGGGGCGTGGATCTGAATTCCGGGGTGGAAGAGGCTCCGGGAAGGAAGAGTCCCGTGCTGCTGCGGACTGTGCTGGAAAAAATCAAAATGGATGGCGGTTCGCTAACTGTCCACCATGAACCCCAATAAGAGGAACATCACATGAAAAAAGGATATTTCGGCGATTTCGGCGGGCGCTTTGCCCCGGAACTGCTCATGCCCCCGCTGTTGGAACTTGAGGAGGCCATGGAGCGGATCATGGCCGGAGAGGCGTTTCAGCGCGAGTTGACCGAGCTGCTAACCCATTTCGTGGGCCGACCCACGGCCTTGTACCACTGCGCGAACCTCTCGCGGGAGGTCGGTTTCGGCGTCTGGCTGAAACGCGAGGACCTGGCGCATACCGGGGCGCACAAGATCAACAACACCGTGGGCCAGGCCCTGCTGGCCAAGCATATGGGCAAGACCAAGCTGGTGGCCGAAACCGGGGCCGGGCAGCACGGCGTGGCCACGGCCACGGCCGCGGCCCTGCTGGGCCTGGAGTGCATCGTGTACATGGGCGCGGAGGACGTGGTCCGTCAGGCGCACAACGTCCAACGCATGGAACTGCTGGGCGCGACGGTCCGGCCCGTGGAGTCCGGCAGCCGGACCCTCAAGGACGCCATCAACGCGGCCATGCGCCACTGGATCGCCGAGCAGGCCGCCACCCACTACTGCCTGGGCTCGGCCGTGGGACCGCATCCTTTTCCTCTGCTGGTGCGCGAACTGCAGGCCGTGATCGGCCGGGAAGCCTTGGCCCAGTTCCAGGAGCGCACCGGAAAGCTGCCGGACCGGGTCGTGGCCTGTGTGGGCGGCGGGTCCAACGCCATCGGCATGTTCCATGCCTTCGTGCCCCATGAGCAAGTGGCTCTGATCGGCGTGGAAGCCGCCGGGGACGGTTCTCCGGGCTGCTGTCATTCCGCCACGCTAAGCACCGGGACTCCCGGAGTTCTGCACGGAACCATGACCAAGCTCTTGCAGACCATCGAGGGCCAGATCCTGCCTTCCCACTCCCTGGCCCCGGGTTTGGACTACCCCGGCGTGGGCCCGGAACACGCCCATCTCCAGGCCCTGGGCCGGGCCGAATACGTCTGCGTCACCGACGATCAGGCCCTGGCCGGATTCATGCGCCTGGCCCGGGCCGAAGGCATCCTCCCGGCCCTGGAAAGCTCCCATGCCCTGGCCTATGTCCTTGGCCTGTCCGGAACCCTGCCGGTCACCGTCGACGTGATCGTCTGTCTTTCGGGTCGGGGGGATAAGGACTTGGAGATCGTGCGGCAGGCGTTGGTGAAAAGAGAGGGCTGAGGGCTGAGACCTGATGGTTGAAGGTTGAAGCCGGGGTGAATGTCCATGTCAACAGTATACTTCGACCTCTGACTTCTGAATTCTCACTTTTACTAAACTATTCGGAGAACCCTAATGTCCACAAGTCATTTGACCGATAAGATTAATCAAGCCATGGCCCAGGGGCGCAAGGCCGTTATGCCCTACCTGCCCGCAGGATATCCGACCAAGGATGCTTTTTGGAAGCACATCGAGGATCTGGACGCCGCGGGCGCGGACATCATCGAGGTCGGCGTGCCTTTTTCCGATCCCGTGGCCGACGGACCGGTGGTGGAGCAGGCGGCGTTGTGTTGTTTGGAACAAGGCGTAACCTTGGGATGGATTCTGGAAGAGCTGACCCAGAGGCGCTCGGCCATCCAGGCTGGGATCGTGTTGATGGGCTATATGAACCCTTTTCTGCAGTACGGTATTCCCAAGCTGGCCCTGGACGCGGCCCAGGCCGGAGTGAACGGGCTGATCATCGCCGATCTGCCCCTGGAAGAGAGCGACGAGATTCGAAATGTCCTTCAGGAGCAGGGCATCGCCCTGATCCCGCTGGTCGGCCTGAACAGCTCCATGGAGCGGCTCCGGATGCATGCAGATAAAGCCGCGGGCTTCGTCTATTTTGTCTCGGTCATGGGTACCACGGGAGTCCGGGATGCGTTGCCGGAAGAACTCCGGAACGCCCTGATCCAGGCCAGGCAATCTTTTTCCATCCCCCTGGCCCTGGGCTTTGGTCTGCATTCCCCGGCCCAACTCCAAGGCGTGGAAACCGTGGTGGACGGGGTGGTCATGGGCAGTGCTTTGATCCGACACCTGGATGCGACCGGAAAGGTTGGTGATTTTCTGGTCCCTTGGATGATAGCTCGGTAATTTCTATATACGTTGCTTTTTTCACAAGCCTTGACTAGAAAGCGGAGCAAGAAAGTCTTGTATATTCTAATGCTTTTCATTTTTGTGATACTTTTTTGTATGTTGGACCTAAACTGGAGGCGATGATGAAAAAGGTAACGTTCGGGACCATCTTGATCCTATGGTTCGCCCTGGTGTTTCTTCTGCCGCTGGTGATTGGCGCGCAGGGGCCGACGGGCGCAAACTTCGTAGGATCCAAGGAGTGCTCGTACTGTCATCCGGATGAGTATGAACGGTTTACGGCACACGCCAACAAAGCCAAATCCGACCACAGTGTCCGGCTGATGGCGCCCAAGCTGACACCGGAGGAGCTTCGTGAATGTTACGAGTGTCATACTACCGGGTATGGCCAGCCGGGAGGATTTCGAAGCTTCGAGGAAACCCCGGAGATGGCCCATGTGGGGTGTGAAAGCTGTCACGGTCCGGGCTCCGTGCATGCCAGGACAGGCCATCGGGACGACATCGTCGGCAATCTGACTCTCGACGTCTGCCGTCCGTGCCATGAAGACGAGCGGGTCCAGGTAATCAACTACAAGCCGCTGATTTACAGCGGGGCGCATTGACCGCAAGGGAGACGATCATGAATATATTGCGTAACTCCCTGGGAGCAAAGATTCTCATTCTGGTCACCATCTTGACGGCATCGGTTTTCGTGGTGTTGTTGCTTGTCAATTCGTACTGGCAACGCACCGACACCATGTATCAGATCGATGCCATGGGCTCACGGGTGTCGGATCTGCTACAAATGGCCATCGAGGAGCCGATGATCATCGGCGACGACGAGGGAACTCGGGACCAGTTCACCAAGGTCGAGAACCTGTACGCTGATATTGATGTCTTCTTGACTGATTTCCGAGGCAACATCACCTACGCGACACAACCCGCCGCCGTTCGCAAGGACATGACGTCCGTTCATGGTCAGGAGGTCATTCGAGAAGTCCTGCGCGAGGGGCTGAGCAAGGTGACGGATCGGGCCGTACTTTTGGATACCGCGGAGGGGCCGTATTATGTTCGCCTCCGTTCAATCCCTAATGAACCTGGCTGTTATCATTGCCATGGCCGATCCCAACCCATTTTGGGCGCCATGCTGGTTTTTCAGGACGTGGGCGTGGAAATGGCGACGCTCAGAGACCATCAAGTCAAAGGAGCGGCGCTTTCCCTTGGCGGGTTCGCCATTTTGTTGGCCAGTTTGCTGATTTTCATGCGCAGAGCCGTTGTCGGAAAAATCGCGACGCTGAGCGACGCTAGCCAGAAGATCAGTCAGGGCGACTACTCCGTCACCTTTGACATCACCGGTTCCGATGAACTGGGCCGCCTGGCCCGCAACCTGGGGACAATGGTCAAAAGTATCCAGGACCAACTGGAATACAACAAAGAGGTTCTGGAGGGCATTGCCGTCCCCCTCTACGTGACGGACCATGATGAACAGGTCACTTTTATCAACGACCAGGCTGTTGAGTTGCTCGGCAAATCCAGAGAAAGCATCCTCGGGCGCGCGACATGTGAGATGATGGGGGTGGCCCCGGGCTCCTGCGCCGCCTCCCAGGTCATTCGCGAAGGCACGATTGTCAAAGGAAAACGGGAATACGCCCACCCTGATGGACACAATGTGCCGATATACCGTGAGGTTTCACCGCTCAAAAACGCACAGGGTCAGGTGATAGGTGCCATTGGGGTGATTATCGATCTGACTCAGGAGGAAGAAGCCAAGGCCCGGATTCAGAAGCAGCAGGATAATCTGCTTGTCGTTGCCCGCGATGTAACCGAGGTGTCAAACTCTCTGCGGAGCATGGCCCAAAGGCTCTCGGACCAGATGATCACGGTCAGCGACCGCATCGGGATGACCGAGTCACAGACCACCCAGGCGGCCACGGCCATGAATCAGATGACGGCCACGGTCATTGAGGTCGCCCGCAGTTCGGCCCAAACCGCCGAAGCCGCGGCCCAGGCAACGCAGAGCGCCAAGGAGGGTGGTCAGGGCGTCCGGGAGACGGTGGACGACGTAAAACGCGTGGCTCAGGATACGGACGCCTTGGCCCGCTCCCTGAACGATCTGGCGCAGCGGGCCGAGGATATCGGACAGGTCTTGAATGTGATCAATGATATCGCCGATCAGACCAATCTCTTGGCCCTGAACGCGGCCATCGAGGCGGCCCGGGCCGGAGACGCCGGACGCGGTTTCGCCGTTGTCGCCGACGAGGTTCGTAAGCTCGCAGAGCGTACGGTACAAGCCACCAAGCAGGTGGAAGAAGTGATCACCACGATCCAGACCAGCACCCGAAGTGCCGTGGAGAAAATGGAGCAAACCCGGTCCGTGGTCGAAAACACGGCCGACAAGGCCCTGGTCGCCGGGGAAGCTCTGCAAACAATCGTTGAGCGCTCCGAATCCATGGCGGACATGATCCGGACCATCGCAACAGCCGCTGAGCAGCAATCCGTGACCAGCGACGAAATCAATGAAAGCATCGGCCAAGTCAGTCAATTGTCCATGGCCAACAGTCAGGATATTCAGGAAGCGGACCGTGGTATTCAGGAAATCTCGCAAATGTCGGAGCGTCTGACCGAACTGGTCAAGAAGTTCCAGACTAATTGATCGGGCACGGGTATCTCAACGTAGTTTCGACGCGAATGAAAACAGGGGGGCGGTCCGGGCATTGCCGGGGCCGCCCCCTGTGTTTTTTTCACGGGGCTCCGTTTGGTCCGCTTGAATTCTTTTCGATTACGACAACGAGCACCACTTCGCTGAGCACGAGAGGTTCAGTTCCCTGTTTTCTCGAGGGGCTTGACAAGCGGCCCGAGAGTTAATAGGAATAGTTCTCGTTCACGCAACAGAAGGACGCTGATCATGCCGAAACCCAATCTTCGTTTAACGCCACAGCGAAAAATCATCCTTGAAGAGCTGCGAGGGACCCGGACGCACCCCACTGCCGACGAGGTTTACGACTTGGTGCGCAAGCGGCTTTCCCACGTCAGCCTTGGGACCATCTACCGCAACTTGGAGTTTTTGCATTCCCAGGGACTCATCCGCAAGCTGGACAAGATCGGTCCACAAATGCGGTTCGATGCGTTCGTGGACCCGCATCTGCATGTCTGCTGCGTTGAGTGCGGAAAGGTTGGGGATTTACCTCCGGACGCCGCTTCGGTGGTCATGCGCCGGGACCCCGCCCTTGAAGCCGAGAGTGAATTTCGGATCACCGGGCACTGGCTCGAACTGTACGGCATCTGCGCGGATTGCGTGACGGCGCGTGAAGAAGGTTGACGAAGCGTTCTCTCGATGCGCGACATGTTTTGAAAACCACGAAACCCTACGAAACCTATGGAGGACACCATCATGAGCGGACTGAAAGGAACCCAAACCGAAAAGAACCTGCTGATCGCCTTTGCCGGGGAGTCCCAGGCACGCAACAAGTACACCTACTTCTCCAAGCAGGCCAAGAAGGAAGGGTACGAGCAGATTTCCTTTATTTTCGAGGAAACGGCCAACCAGGAAAAGGAACATGCCAAGCGTCTGTTCAAGTTCATGGAAGGCGGCGAGGTGGAAATCACGGCCTCCTTTCCGGCCGGGGTGATCGGCAACACATATGAGAACCTGATCGCCGCGGCCGAAGGCGAACACCACGAGCAGACTGAAATGTATCCGAGCTTTGCCAAGGTCGCCAAGGAAGAAGGTTTTCCGGAAATCGCCGCGGCCATGGAGGCCATCGCCATCGCCGAGCGGCAGCACGAAAAGCAGTACCGCGAGTTGGCCGCGAACATTCAGTCCGGCAAGGTCTTCCTGAAAGACGTTTCCGTGACCTGGCGATGTCGCAACTGCGGCTATGTCGGCAACGGGTCAAAGGCCCCTCAGAATTGCCCGGCCTGCGACCATCCCCAGGCGCATTTCGAAGTCCTCAAAGAGAACTGGTAGAGTTAACCGTACCCGGCCGGAAGTGCTTTTCGAGATTTATTTCGGCTGGGCGAAAGCATTCAGAAAGGGTTTGACGGACGGCCGTTATCCGAATAGGCTTCCCCTTATCCTTATACCTCATGAACCAAACAAGGAGCGTAGGAATGGCCCAACAACATGAAGTGTACAAATGTGACCTGTGCGGCAATATCATTGACGTGCTGCATGGCGGTGGCGGAGAATTGGTCTGTTGCGGCGAATCCATGAAGTTGATGACCGAGAACACCGTGGACGCCGCCAAGGAAAAACATGTGCCCGTGGTGGAGAAAACGGCCAACGGCTATAAGGTGACCGTAGGGAGCACTCTCCACCCCATGGAAGCCAAGCACTACATCGAATGGATCGAGATTATCGCGGACGGCAAGTCGTACAAGCAGTTCCTGCAACCCGGCCAAGAGCCCGTTGCTGAATTCTGTATCCAGGCCGAACAGGTCACGGCTCGAGAATACTGCAACCTGCACGGCCTTTGGAAGGCTTAGCCGAGCGGCTTGTTTTTCGAACCGGCATCTCGTTTGACGACTAACCCGCCCTACGGCGGGGAATACAGGGAGAAAGCATGGCCAGCCCGGAAGAAATGTATCAATGCCAAGTCACGAATTGCGGATGCATCTACAACCCCGACCGGGGCGACAAGCGTGGCAAGATTCCCGCTGGAACGGAATTTCAAGACCTTCCTGAAACCTGGAAATGTCCGGTCTGCGGAGCTGGCCCAAAATCGTTTCGGCCGCTGGCCGGACCCGGTTCGGCTGCGGAAGAAGCTCCATAATAAAGGACGGCAGTAACCTCTAGCTCAACAAGGAGTCGCTTATGCGATATGTATGCAGTATCTGCGGTTACGTTTACGATCCTGCGGACGGCGACCCAGACAGCGGCGTCGCGGCGGGAACCAGCTTCGACGATGTTCCGGCTGACTGGGCCTGTCCGGTCTGTGGAGCGTCCAAGGATAATTTCGAGCCGGAAGGGTAAGCCGGACCATCACCTCATCAAGCCCTCTCCCGGAGTCCTGGAGAGGGCTTTTTCATTGGAGAATACGAATGCTGCCAGTCGAAATCAAAAAGGATATTTTCTGGGTCGGTTCCGTGGACTGGAACCTCAGGGACTTTCACGGCTACTCCCTTGCCCGGCGGGGCACCACCTATAACGCCTACCTGGTCAAGGACGAAAAAATCGCTCTTTTCGACCTGGTTCCCGCGAATCATGTGGGCGAGTTGCTCCGTTGCCTCAAGGCCACCATTGATCCGGAACAAATCGACTACTTGATCGTCAACCATGTGGAGCCGGACCACTCCGGGGCACTGCCCAAGATCATGGACATCGTCAAACCGGAAAAAGTGTTCTGCTCGCCCATTGCCAAGCAGGCCCTGATCAGCCACTACCACCGCGAGGACTGGCCTTACGAGGTCGTAGCCACTGGGGACAGCATCAGCCTGGGCAAGCGAACGGTTACCTTCCTGGAAACCAAGATGTTGCACTGGCCGGACAGCATGTTTTCCTTCATTCCAGAGGACAAGCTGCTTATCTCCAGCGACGCCTTCGGCCAGAACCTCGCTTCCAGCGAACGGTTCGACGACCAGGTGGATAAAAGTCTATTGTTCGATTTGGCCGCCAGTTACTACGCGAACATCATCCTGCCCTTCTCCCCGCTGGTGCAAAAGCTGTTGGCCAAGATCGGGGAGATGGGCTGGGACATCGACATGATCGCCCCGGATCACGGATTGATCTGGCGAACCCACATCCCGGGAATCCTGGCCAAATACGGAGAGTGGAGCGCCCAAAAACCTCAGCGAAAGGCCGTGGTGTTCTACGACACCATGTGGAAGAGCACCGACCGCATGGCCCGGGCCATTGCCGACGGGATGATGGCCGAGGGCGTAAGCGTGCGTCTGTTCTCGTTAAAGTCGGCCCACCATAGCGATGTCATGCCGTACATTATGGACGCCCAAGCCGTCGTTGCTGGTTCTCCAACCCACAACAACGGCATGCTTCCATTGCTCGCGGACATGCTGACCTACATGAAGGGGCTCAAACCACAGGGCAAAATCGGCGCTGCCTTCGGCTCCTACGGTTGGAGCGGCGAGGCGGCCAAGCAGATTTCCGAGTTCCTGCAATCCGCCAAGGTAGAGATTGTCGCCGAGCCGCTGCGGGTCAAAAACGTCCCCACTGACCAGGATCTGGCCGTCTGCCAGGATTTCGGCAGTAAGATCGGACGAGAAGTGATCTCTCGCGTTCCTGAGTAGTTTTTTTACGGATTATACGACCACCCTCGCCGCCCCGTTCGTTCCGGGCGGAGCCGGGACCGAATGAAAGCAAAGGGCGCTCATATGAGCGTCCTTTCTCATTGCTACCTTCCGAGAGCATGACGGTTGTCTTTTTCACGGAGATGAATCTCGGCTGACCCGAGTACCATTCCTTGGCAATCAGTTGTCTTTTTGTAAGATAAAACAAAAAAGTGTGCTCCCAGCCCCTTTTGGTTGACATGCTTCTGTCGCGGGGCTAGGTAATTCACCATACTTTGGAAAAGCATTGTGTTGAAATGTTCTTTTTTTCACAGGTTCTGGAGTAGGAAGAAGGCTATTCCGCCTAGCCCTGAGAAGCGACATTTTTTCAATGTCTGAAAACCTTTACCTTTAATGCTTTTCACCAAAGGCGATTTCTTCCTGTTTAACCGTTTAAACGGAGGTGGGTTATGAGACTCAGTGTTGGTCTGGCAAAGGAAGGGGCCGAGAAACGGCTCGAATGCCGTGGCGTGAATCGCCGCGACTTCATGAAATTCTGTGCGACCGTCGCCGCTGTCATGGGCATGGAAGCCTCGTTCGCCAAGCAGGTCGCGGCCGCATTGACCGATCCGCGCAGACCCTCGGTGGTCTACTTTCACTTCGCGGAATGCACCGGTTGCTCCATGGCCGTTGTCCGTACGGTCAGCCCGTACATCGACGAATTGCTTCTGGACACCATTTCCCTGGATTATCACGAAACCCTGATGGCCGCCGCCGGGGACGCCGCTGAAGACGCCCTGGAGCAGGCCGTGTCCTCTCCCCATGGGTTCATCGCCGTTGTCGAAGGCGCCATTCCCACCAAGGACAACGGCATTCACGGCATGGTCGGCGGACATACCATGCTGGAAATGGCCCAGAAGTATTTGCCCAAGGCCCAGGCCGTGATCGCCATCGGTGCCTGCGCAACCTTCGGCGGCGTCCAGGCCGCTGATCCGAACCCCACCGACGCCATGGGCGTGAACGAACTGATGGAGCACCTCGGTCTGCCGACACGGGCCATCAATGTCGCCGGCTGTCCGCCTAGCCCATACAACTTCGTGGGCACCGTGGTCCACCTGCTGACCAAGGGCATGCCCGAACTTGACCGCCTGAATCGCCCGAAGATGTTCTACGGCGAGTCGGTTCACGAATTGTGCGAACGGTTGGACCATTTCTTCAATTACGAATTCGCCCCGTCTTTCGATTCTGAAGAGGCCAGAAAGGGTTGGTGTTTGTATGAAGTCGGCTGCAAGGGCCCGGACACCTACAATAACTGCCCCAAGGTCAAGTTCAACGAGACAAACTGGCCTGTGGAAGCCGGCCATCCCTGCATCGGTTGCAGCGAGCCGAAATTCTGGGACCAGCTCAGCCCGTTCTACAAGCCGGTCTAGGCTGCCTTGATTTGTAAACCGTGATTCATGAAACCTATCGTAAGGAGGACATACCATGTCAGGCTGTAAGCCCCAAGCCGCACCGGTCATTCCGGTGACACCACAAAGCGCCTACTCCGGACCGATCGTCGTTGATCCGTTGACCCGGATCGAAGGCCATCTGCGTCTGGAAGTGGAAGTGGACAACGGCAAAGTCGTCAACGCCCGTTCCAGCTCCCAGTTGTACCGTGGTCTGGAGACCATTCTGAAGGGTCGCGACCCAAGAGACGCGCAGCACTTCACCGCTCGCGCGTGCGGGGTCTGAAACTACACACATGCCCTGGCATCCACCCGATGCCTGGACGACGCCGTGGGCGTCGAAATTCCTGATAATGCCCGGATCATCCGCAACTTGGTCATGGCTTCGCAAATTGTGGCCGACCATTTTATTCACTTCTACGTTCTGCACGCCCTGGACTGGGTCGACGTCACCAGCGCCTTGCAGGCCGATCCGGTCAAGGCCGCCAAGATCGCCAACAACATCTCCCCGCGCCCGACCAAGGCTGAGGATTTGAAGGCCGTACAAGAGCGCTTGACCACCTTCGTCAACCAGGGTCAGCTAGGCATTTTTACCAACGCCGACTTCCTGGGCGGACATCCGGCCTACTACCTGCCGCCGGAAGTGAACCTGATCGCCACGGCCCACTACCTGGAGGCCCTGCGCCTGCAGATCAAGGCCACCCGGGCCATCGCCATCTTCGGCGGCAAGGTTCCGCATACCCAGTTCACCATCAGCGGCGGGGTGACCTGCTACGAATCCCTGCGGCCCGAGCGACTGGAAGAGTACCGATCCCTGTTGCGAGAAACCCGTGAATTCATCGAGCAGATGTACATTCCAGACTTGCTGGCAGTGGCCTCCTACTACAAGGATTGGGCCGGCATCGGCGGATGTACCAACTATCTGGCCTTCGGCGAGTTCCCGAAGAACGAAAGAGACCTGAAGAGCCGCTGGCTGCCGCCCGGCGTGATCATGAACCGCGACCTGTCCAACGTCCAGGACGTTGATCCCAAGGCCATCTACGAGCACGTGGCCGCGAGCTGGTACGAAGGCTCCGAGGCCCGCCATCCCTACGAGGGCGTGACCGAGCCCAAGTACACCAAGCTGGGCGATACCGAGCGTTACTCCTGGATGAAGGCTCCGCGGTATCAGGACGAGCCCATGGAAGTCGGCCCGCTGGCCGCCGTGCTGGTGGCCTACGGCAAGGGCCAGCCCGAGACCGTCGCCGCCGTGGATCTTGTTCTGAACCACCTCGGCGTGGGCCCCGAAGCCCTGCACTCCACCCTGGGCCGGACCGCGGCCCGCGGCATCCATACTCTGACCATTGCCCAAAAGATGGAAGACTGGCTGGACGAACTGGTGGACAACCTGAAGAGCGGAAACAACAAGATCGCCGAGAACCATGAAATGCCCGACGAGGCCGAGGGTGTCGGATTCGCCGACGTGCCCCGCGGCGCGCTGAGCCATTGGATCAAGATCAAGGGCGGCAAGATCGAGAACTTCCAGTTGGTGGTTCCCTCCACCTGGAACCTCGGACCGCGCTGCGCCAAGGGCAAGCTGGGACCGGTGGAAGAAGCGCTGATCAACACGCCCATCGCCGATCCGAAGCGCCCCGTGGAACTGTTGCGCACCGTGCACTCCTTCGACCCCTGCATCGCCTGCGGCGTGCACGTCATCGACTCCAAGACCAACCAGGTTCACGAGTTCAAGGTCCTGTAAGCACATAACCTGAGCGTCCGGCGTCGCCTTTCGCGACGCCGGACGGTATGCATGCACGGAGAGCGAAGGGACCCCGTGGGTTGGGGAATCTTCGCTCTCCGTATTTGGAAAATCCGATGAACGATCATAATTCCCGGAAAATTCTAGTCCTCGGAGTGGGCAATATTTTGCTCAAGGACGAGGGCGTCGGCGTGAAGACCGTTGAAAAGCTGCGCGACGGGTACTCCTTTTCCTCCAACGTCGAACTCATGGACGGCGGCACCCTGGGCATGGCCTTGATGGAGCCGATCATGGAGTTTGATCGGCTGATCGTCGTGGACGCCGTGGTCAACGGGGGTGAGCCTGGAACGCTGTACCGGCTGACCGGCGTGGAGATGGGCAAGAGCGTGGCCTTCAAGAACTCCATGCACCAGACCGACCTCCTGGAGACCCTGGCCACCTGCAAGGTTCTGGGCAACTGCCCGGAAACCGTGGTCATCGGCATGGAGCCCAAGGAATACGATCCGTGGGGCACGGAATTGACCCCGCCCTGCCAGGCCCGTCTGGAAGACCTCTGCCGGGCCGTGCTTCGGGAAATTGCGGAGCAGGGCGGCGAGTATCGCCCGAACGCGGCTTGATGCCCCGTTCGATGTTCTGTTGAAAGACGAGCCACTTTTAGTGGGTGTGTTGGACTTGGTGGGTGCCAAGTCCAACCCCGCAAAATTCCGTAAAGTGCGTCTATTGCACTTGGCTATTCAGCGGAATCGGACAGGAAGTCCGGTGTCCGACCCTTCCCCTATCGACTCTTCCCTTTCGGGTTTCCTCATCCGGTTCCGTTGAACGGATACAAGCAATCCCTGACGTCGTCCTGGTGCTGGGTGTGCCTAATTGCCCGTGTCAGGTATTGTCAGGTTTCGCTGAAGGGCTGGGTTGCTCAGCAAAAAAGGAGCCAATGCTTTTTTCCAATCTGTCAAGATTAAACGGCTTGACAATACAGTCGTGGGCGCCCAGTTGCATAGCCAATGCCCTCACCTGCTCCTCTATCATGGCTGTAATGACAATAACCTCTGTTTCGGGGTTGGCGTGCTTAATCTGTTTCAGCACGTCAAATCCGCCTTTTCCGGGCATAATAAGATCCAGCAAGACAACTCGGGGCTGGAACGAGCGATTTTTTTCAAGAGCCTCTTCGCCGTCCACGGCTGCCTCGACGGTATAGCCCTTTAAGCCAAGATACATTTGCAGCAGCCTGACCAATTCGGCCTCATCGTCAACAATCAGAATTTTGCGCAAAGTTCCCCCTTGCCGTCACCGAACCAGGTTGACCTTCCATTGCCGGACGATCCGAAAAAATATCCTTTACCCATCTCAACAAGCCATTGTCGCAATGATGCGGAAGGCTTCAGGCGTGTAACGATGTCATGGAGCAGACAGAAGTTTTTGCATTTTGGCTTCCAGGTTTTGAATATTCACCGGTTTGGGAATAATGATTCTGTTGCCGACGAGGGCTCCGGAATGGACCTCCTTTCTGGTCACGATGGCCGTAACAAAGATGATGGGAATGGACCGGGTCTCGGGGTTGTTCAGGAGATTTTCGGACAATTCGGATCCGCTCGCCCCGGGCATGACAATGTCGAGGAGAATGATGTCCGGTTTCTCGACTATCGCCGCTTTTTTCCCAGTCCTCGCATCGTGTGCCGTAATCACCTGATACTTCCCCGACATTTCCAGGGCTTTCTTTATTGCGCGACAAAAATCCTCTTCATCGTCAATGACCAGCACCTTCTTCTTGGACATGGCAGCCCTCCTGGCACGGGGGCAATCGCCCCGCGGTTACTTTAATATGACCTTGTGCTCATTTAGCCTCAACAAACGTGACAAGGTAGCTGCTCAACAAACGGTATTGCTCACATAGATAGAGTTGTTGAACACCATGGAAAACAAATGGATTCCGGTCTTCGCCGGAATGGCGGATGAAGAATATTGCTACATGTTGAAGTCATGCCGACGAAGGTCGGCGCGGAACGCTATTCAGGTCTTTTTTCTAGCTTTGCTGAGTAGTTACGTGACAAGTTGGGTTAAGATCGTCGCGGAGTCGTGGAGGCTGTCCCTCCTTGTCGGCTTCATTCACCGGCAAGTCGATGAAAAATGTCGCTCCGCCCTGCCTGTTGTTTTCCGCCCAAATTTTTCCTCCATGCTGTTGAACGATCCCGTGCGATATTGACAGCCCCATTCCAGTGCCTTTGCCTTGATCCTTCGTGGTATAGAACGGATCAAATACTCGTAACAAGTCCTTTTTTATGATGCCCGTGCCGGTGTCGGCGACTTCAATCCTCAAGTAATCCTTGCCAGCGGAGCGGACCATCCGCGTGCAAATATCCAACCGCTTTATTTCCATTCCTTCCATTGCCGCCAGGGCATTGGTCAAGAGATTTATCAGCACTTGGTCAATCTTGTTCACGTCCACGGGGATGGACGGGGCCTGGGCGTCGTACTGGGTTGAAACTTCAACTTCTTCGATCCTCATCTGGGTTGCGTACATTTGCAACAATTCGTTAATAATCGAGCTGATATCGCTTAAAACCAGTGTTTCCCTGGATGTGCGTGAAAACTGTTTAAGATTGTCGGCAATGGCAACGATCCGCTCAATCTGCTTGATGCACACGTCAACCTCTTCCTGCATGCCTGGAGGCAGACTGTCCATGCTTTTGAATATCTGCATTTCCAGGGAGATAATGTTCAACGGGTTAAGAATCTCGTGCGCCACGCCAGCCGAAATACGGCTCAGCGCGTTCATCTTTTCCGCCTGCTGGAGACGCAACTCCAGGCTTTTCCGGGTTTCCCGAAGTTCCTCAATGTCGTATTTCTGCTGAATTTCCTTGTTTTTTCGTTCGGTTATGTCCTCAAATATCGCGTACACCTGGAACGGAGTCTTTTCGCCAGAGAAAAAAATCGGCACTGCAGTGATGGACAGCCAGTAGTTGAGCTGGTTTTCCGAGTGGATGATTTCCCTCACCACAGGCCCGACCATTTGACCAGTCTGGAGCGCCGATGCCGTGGGAAGCTGGGCTTCGGACAGTCTTTTGCCGTCCTCGTCAAGCACTTTCCAGTGGGGGATCATCTGCTTTGTCCCGATCATCTGAGATTCGGAAGCTCCGAACATCCTCTCCGCGGCGGGATTTGCCGAAATCACCTTGCCGTCCCCATCATAGTAGATGACGGCCAAAGACATCGTCTCGAACTGACCCCGATGTTTCGCTTCGCTTTGGCGTAACTCTTGTTCAGCACGTTTGCGGTCGGTGATGTCGGTCATGAATCCGTGATACTGGATGATGTCCCCGGTTTCATCCCGCACAGCCCGCGCATTGATGGACGCCCAGAATTCGCTGCCGTCCCTGCGTCGCAGAACACATTCATAGTTGGCGACCTCTTCTTGATTCTCAAGGATGCGGCTCAATTTGGTCCTGTCATCAGCAGAGGCATAAACCTGTCTGGCGATATCCGTAATAGACCCGATCAATTCCTCAGGTGTGGAATATCCGTACATTTTGGCCAGAGCCGGGTTGACTTTGAGATAGCTGCTTCTTGGGGTGATAGCGGAATGACTGAATTCCGGAGTCGAGATGAAAAAGCCGATGGGCGCGTTCCTCAGGAGATCAAAACAGTCGTGGAATCCTGTCTGGCCATGGTCATTCGTGAGGGGCGACTTCGTGGCCATGCTAATCTCCTGGGCAGCATGATTAATTAGAAAGTTGGATGCAAGACCGAAACCGGACGGGGAACGAGGATGAAAAGTAATCTGGTGAGATCCAGAACTTATTTCCCACATACATAAACCAAAAACCAGCGCCGCGACAAGTATGGTGCCTGAGAGTGTCGGTTTTTCCAACGCAAAAGGCCGCCCAGATGGGCGGCCTTTTGCGTTTCCGGCTGGGAGGGGCGGAAAGTTATTTGATGAACAGCATCTCCTGGTAGCTGGGCAGGGCCCACAGGTCGTCGGCCACCACCGTCTCCAGGGAGTCGGCCCATTCTCGGACCGTGTTGATCGCCGGAAGGACCTTTTCGCAGAAGTACTTGGCTTCCTTGAGGGTGTCCCCGTGAGGGACCTTTTCCAGCAAGCCTTCCAGCTCGCCCACGGCTTTCTGCAGAGTGCGCAGTTTGGCGGTCACGTCCTCCAGGGTGATCATCTTCACGTCGTGGCCGATGGCCTTGAGGTTGGCGCAGGTGGTAGCCAATTCGCCCTGGTAGCGCATGGCGGCGGGGAAGATCACGGTCTTGGCCAGGCGGATGGCCAGGTTCGCCTCAGTGTTGATGGTCTTGCTGTACTGCTCCAGGTAAATTTCCTGACGAGAATGCAGTTCCGCCTCAGAGAGCACCCCGTAGGTTTTGAACAGCTCGATCACCGGCTTGCTGGTAATCTCGGGCAAAGCTTCGGGGGTCGTCTTCAGGTTGGGCAGACCCCGTTTTTCGGCTTCCTTATGCCATTCCTCTGAATAGCCGTCTCCGTTGAAGACGATGGCTTCGTGCTCGGTGATGACTTTTTTGAGCAGAGCCTGGACGGCGTTGTTCAGCTTCCCGGGATCGCCCTTGGTGGCCTTTTCCAGTTCCGTGGCCATGTAGTCCAGGGACTCGGACATCATCGTGTTCAGGGCCACCTGCGGCCCGGCGATGGACTGGGCAGAGCCCACGGCGCGGAATTCGAAGCGGTTGCCGGTAAAGGCGAAGGGGCTGGTCCGGTTGCGGTCGCCAGGGTCCATGGGCAGCGGCGGCAGGGTGTCCACGCCCACTGTGAGGGCATCTTTCTTCTTGCTCCCTCGTACGGCCCCGGCCTTGATCTGGTCAAACACGTCGGTCAGTTGCGCGCCCAGGTAGACGGACATGATCGCCGGAGGAGCCTCGTTGGCGCCGAGGCGATGGTCGTTGGAAGCCGTGGCTACGGTGGCCCGCAACAACGCACCGAACTTGTGCACGGCTCGGATGGCCGCGGCGCAGAAGATCAGGAACTGGGCGTTTTCATGGGGCGTTTCGCCCGGATCGAACAGACTGCCCAGTTCGGCGTTGCCGATGGAGTAGTTCAAGTGCTTTCCGGAGCCGTTGATCCCGGCGAACGGCTTTTCGTGCAGCAGGCATTCCATGCCGTAGCGCTTGGCGACGTTGCGCAGCACGGTCATCACCAATTGGTTGTGGTCCGTGGCCAGGTTGCCGGCCTCGAAAATCGGTGCGATTTCATACTGTCCGGGAGCGACTTCGTTGTGCCGGGTCTTTACGGGCACGCCCAGCTTGTACAGTTCTCGGTCCACTTCCATCATGAAAGATAGGACGCGGCGCGGAATGGCTCCGAAGTACTGATCTTCGAACTCCTGGCCCTTGGCCGGTTTGGCACCGAACAGGCTGCGACCGGCGATGAGCAGGTCGGGGCGGGTGAAGACGAAGTTGCGGTCGATCAGGAAGTATTCCTGTTCCGGCCCAGCATAGGAGGTCACCGGGAGCTTGGTCTCCACGCCGAACAGGCCGAGCACTCGCTTGGCCTGCTTGTTCAGGGCCTGCAAGGAACGTAGAAGCGGCGTCTTTTTGTCCAGGGCCTCGCCTGTCCAGGAGACGAAGGCCGTGGGAATGCAGAGGAAGGTTCCGTTGGGGTTTTCCAGGATGTAGGCCGGACTGGTCACGTCCCAAGCCGTGTAGCCGCGGGCTTCGAAGGTGGTCCGCAAACCGCCGGAGGGAAAGCTGGAAGCGTCCGGCTCGCCCTGAATCAGCAGCTTGCCGCTGAACTGGGCCAGTGCCCCGCCGTTGCCGTCCGGGACCAGGAAGGCGTCGTGCTTTTCCGCGGTCAGACCGGTCAACGGGTAGAATACGTGAGTGAAATGGGTGGCCCCTTTCTCAATGGCCCAATCCTTCATGGCGTTGGCCACGATGTCCGCTAGGGCCGGGTCCAGCTTTTCGCCATACTCAATGGTTTTCTTCAGGGACTTGTAGGCATCAGAAGGCAGACGTTCCTTCATCACCTTGTCGTTGAAGACGTTGCAGCCGAAAAGATCCGTGGGCTTGGTTTCCGCAAAGTTCAACGGTGCCTCGGAGGGCGCGTAATTGGTGACCGCTGAAATGGCGTTCAGACGTGACTGGATTCCGCTCATGAAAATTCTCCTTTGTAGCTCTTCTCGTGTTGACAAATATCCGGCCTCAAGAAATGAAGACCTTGCAACCTGACGTTCTGTTCGGAATCGCCCCCTCTTGTTTCGCCAAGGGCTTTCCAATTTGCTTGGTTTATAGCAAAAGGTGTTCCAAAAATTTTTTTTAGATATTCCAGGGTATTGAATCTCTAGTACGCAATGAGGTCTTTCATTTTTGTATTCTTTTGGCTTTGTTATTTGTCATTTTAGGTCAATTTATTACATTTTTGTTTAAAATATTTTTGTGGGCAGCGCCGACTTTTCCGAAGGGAGGAACCATCATGACCCAGACCATATCCGCCTTGACCAAAAACAAACCCGGAGTTTTGGCCGACATGGCCCAGGCCATCCGTAAACACAACGTGAACATCCGCAGCATCTCCGCCGGAGAGACCGAGGATCCGGACATCTCCCGGCTGACCATCGGCCTGGACGGCACCGACGAGGACGTTCAGCGGATCACCGAGGACATGGCAGCGATGGACGTGATCATCGGCATGGACGATCTGCGGCGCAAGGAATTCGTGGACCGGGAGCTGGTTCTGGTCAAAGTGGCCATGGACCCGGCCAACACCACCCAGATCATGCAGATTTTCGAGGTGTTCCGGGCCAACGTGGTGGGCATGGGCAGGCAAACCATCACCGTGGAGATGAGCGGGGACCGGGAGCGGGTGGAAGGGTTGATCAACATGCTCAAGCCTCATGGCATCAAGAGCCTGTGCCGCTCCGGGATGATCGCCCTCAAGCGAGGGGACGAATGAGACCTCTTGCCGCCGCTTCGCTGACGATCCTCCGCGACAGCCGATACCTTCGACGCCCATGACCATCACTTCCCTCGACGATTTGATCCGCTCGGCGGCCACGGCTGACCAAAGCCCGAAGTTGGCCATTGCCCGTTCCGGAGACGCCTTTGTCCTGGAGGCCGCGATGCAGGCCTATGCCGCCGGGGTGGTGGAGCCCGTGCTCATCGGCGACATGGACGCCACCCGGCGCATTGCCGAGGATCTGGGCGCGGACATCTCGGACTTGCGCGGCGTTCACCTTCCGGACGACGAGGCCGCGGTGCGGGAGGCCGTCCGGATGTTCCGAGAGGGCGAGGCCGCGCTGATCATGAAGGGCGCGGTTTCCACGAGTACGCTGCTCAAGGCCGTGCTGGACAAGACCAACGGCGTTCCGCCCCAAGGTATTCTCAGCCATGTCACGGTGTTTGAGAACCCTCATTCCGGCAAGCTGATGCTGCTCAGCGATGCCGCGGTGAACATCCGCCCCAACTTGCAGCGCAAGGTGGAAATTCTGCGTAACGCCCTGATCGTGGCCCGGACCCTGGGGATTGCGGCCCCGAGGGCGGCGGTTCTCGCGGCCACGGAAAAAGTCAACTACCCGGCCATGCCCTCTACGCTGGACGCGGACCTCATCGCCCGCATGGGCCGGGAAGGCACCTTTGGGGACGCCCACGTGGCCGGTCCCATGGCCCTGGACTTGGCTCTGTCCGCCAAGGCCGCGGCCAGCAAACGCTTTCACAACGCAGTCGCCGGTCAGGCCGATATCCTGATCACCCCGGACATCGAAAGCGGCAACGTGCTCTATAAATGCCTGAACACCCTGCTCGGTCTGGACGTGGCCGGAGTCGTGGTGGGCAGTTCCGTGCCCATCGTCGTTCCCTCCCGCGGCGACTCCCCCCGGTCCAAGCTGCTTTCCATGGCCTTGGCGGTCTACCTGGCAACGCGGGAGTGAATTGCCGTGTCAGGCTTGAAGGCGGCTATTCCCTACTTTCCGGATAAGCCCTTAATATTGCATGGATGGAGGCACACCGGGCCATTCGATAATAAAACGCGCACCTCCCATTGGGCTTTGCGCAACCCATGCCCGCCCTCCATGCTGCTCGGCCACTCGCCGGACAATGGCCAATCCAAGCCCGAAACCGCCCAAATCACGACTGCGGCTTTCATCCAGGCGCACAAAGGGCTCAAAAATGCGCTCATGTTCTTTTTCGGGAATGCCGGGACCGTTGTCATCAATACACAGCCGAATCAAAGCGCCGTCGCGTTGGACCGTTAACTCGACCTGATCGCGGGCGTACCGCACGGCATTGCGGAGCAGGTTGGTCACCGCGCGCCCCATGTGCAACGGTTCAAAACGTACAATGACTGTCTCAACGTCATCCAAGACACGAAACGAAAAGTGTACGCTTTCCATCTCGGTCCCGACATAGTCAATTATTTCCCTCAACCATTGGACTAGAGGAAGAGCCTCTTGATGAAGTTGCTCCGTTTGCCCGTCAAAACGAAAAAAAGTCAACAGTTCCGCTATCATCGCCTCCAAATCGCCAAGATCACTCCGGATGCCCTCCATGTGCCGTTGCTGTTCTTCGAACGTATCAGCAGCGGCATGCATTTCCAGGCAGAAACGGATACGCGCCAGCGGCGTTCGCAACTCATGAGACACGGCGCGGGTCAGTTCGCGATGGGAGTCGATAAGCTGCTCAATACGTTCGGCCATGCGGTTAAAAGCTTCTTCCACCGGCATGAGAACACTGTGCCGCTTAACTTGAACACGGGTGGAAAAAATGCCTTCACCGAAAGCAATGGCCGCGGTTCGGACCTGTTTGAGGTTACGCCAGAAAGGATAGGCCCAGATCAGCGCCAGCAGGCTTGAAAACACCAATACGGCGATCCAGACATACAATACGAGCGTACCTTCCAGTTTTTTTTCAAGGTCAGAAAAAGGCCCCAATTGCAGCGCATAGCTGCTTTCACCGACGCGCTTGCTGATCCGGTCGCCAGCCTCCTGTACGATGATCATGCCTTGGAGCAGTTGCGCTTTTTCCTCCGGACTGAAGCGCGTTGATTCAATGGGTTGCAAGGAGAGGGGAAAACCGTAATATGGCTGCAGCCTCGCGATGTGATCATCCCAAAGATGGGATTCAATGGTAACGAAGTCAGCGAGGAGCGTGTGAAAGACGCCGCGTGTCAATTCACGATAATGTAATTCAAGATCATTTTTAAGGTAGGCCGACAACAAGCGTTCCGTTATTGGTCCAAAAACGAACTGTATTGCCAACATGGTCATGAGCAGGAAGAGAAAGTAGCTGAGAAAGATGCGTTTCATTGGCTCGAGTGCGCTCCGTCCTGGTTCGGAAAATCCATGGGATTGATGGAAGTGGCGGATGGACCTGTCACCAGGCATCCCGGACGAAAAGATACCCCTGGCCCCAGATGGTCTTGATGCGGCGCGGCTGACCGGCATCGTCGCCCAGTTTGCGGCGCAGGCGCGAGATGGCGACGTCCACGGAACGGTCCAGGCCATCGTAACTAATGCCGCGGACAGCTTCCACAAGCCTGTTGCGGCCCAGCACATGGCCGGCATTGACGGCCAAAAGCCACAGCAGCTCAAACTCGTTGGTGGTCAGTTTAACGATACTGCCGTTGAGGTTGACTTCATGGGCCGACCGTAAAATTTTCAGGCCTCCGAAGCATAACTCATCGGATAGCGCAACGACCTGTTCGTTGCGATCAAACCTGCGGAGAAGCGCTCGAATGCGCGCCAGCAGCACCCTCGGCAAGACCGGCTTTTTAACATAATCATCCGCACCTATCTCCAACCCAGCCACCTGGTCCATATCGTCGTCGCGAGCCGTCAAAATCAGGATCGGACCTGAATAGACCGGGCGCACCTCCTGACAGATTGTCATGCCATCCTTTCCGGGCAGCATCAGATCAAGCAGCAGAAGGTCCGGTTGCTCATCAAGAATGCGTGCCACGGCCCGATCTCCTCGATCCTCCACGATCACCGCGAAGCCCTGCTGTTTGAGGTAGTCGCGGATCAAGGTCGAAAGACGCCGATCATCTTCAATAAGCAAAATACG
Organism: Desulfonatronum sp. SC1; assembly: GCF_003046795.1. Lineage (NCBI taxonomy): Bacteria > Pseudomonadati > Thermodesulfobacteriota > Desulfovibrionia > Desulfovibrionales > Desulfonatronaceae > Desulfonatronum > Desulfonatronum sp. SC1. The sequence continues at coordinate 114,077 of NZ_PZKN01000007.1, forward strand.
CTGCTGGACAGGCATGATCTCCCCCACTTGAATTGGACATAATTGTTTTAATATCCTGAGTTGTAATGTTTAGCCGGAACCTGGATCAAGGGTCAATAAACGATGAAAATGGAGCTGCGAAAGGGATTCTGGATCATGAAGGCGTCATGGCGCTATTCATCAGTCATTGAGAGGTCAACACGGGGCGCGGAGGGTTCGCCAGGTTCCACAGATAGCGCTTGATGTCATCGCCAATGAGATAAAGCGTCGGCACCAGCACCAGGGTGACAACCGTGGTGAAGAGCAGGCCGAAACCAAGCGAGACGGCCATGGGAACAAGAAACTGCGCCTGCGGGCTGCGCTCCAGGAGCATGGGGAGCAGGCCGCAGATCGTGGTCAGGCTGGTGAGCATGACGGCTCGAAGGCGTGCTGCTCCGGCGTCCCGCGCGGCTTGGCGCGCCGACTGGCCGACTCGCCGACGTTCATTGATGAATGCCACCAGAATGAGGCTGTCGTTGACCGCCACTCCGGACAACGCCACAAGTCCGCACAGCGACAGCACGCTGACCGGCAAACCCAACGCCCAATGGCCGGCCACGGCGCCCACCAGTCCGAAAGGGATGGCCGCCATGATGATCAATGGCTGGAGATACGAACCTAAAGGCACGGCCATCAGAGCGTAAATGAGAAATATTGCCAGCAGCCCACCCCGGACCAGCACTCCGAGCGATTCAGCCTGATCACGCATTTCGCCGTCAATTTCATAGGACAGCCCTGGATAACGCTGAAGCAAATCCTCCATGACGTCAGCGCGGAACGACTCGATCAGTCGGCCGGGGTCATGGCGTTCCTTGTCCACGTCGGCCATGACATGTACGACCCGTCGGCCATTGTGCCGCTCGATTCTGGCCACCCCTGGCTTCAACCGCGCATCGGCCACGACGGAGAAGGGGATTGCGTCACCCTCCGGAGTGCGGATGCGCATTGCGTGGATGCTCGCCAGGGCGTGGCGTTCAGAAGCGGGATACCGCACGACAACCTTTACTTCTTCCTGGCCGCGTTGCAGCGTCTGCGCCTGCTCGCCATGGAAAGCCCAGCGCACTTGATGGGCCAGGTCTTCGGTATTCAGGCCAAAATGGTGCGCGGCAGGTTTGAGCGAAAGGTGCAATTCAGGTTTTCCAGGCACGAGCGAATCGTGCACGTTATAAACCCCGTCAGTACGGGCCAAATGCGCTTTGAGTGCGTTTGCCGCCAGGCGCAGCGGTTCTTCATCCCGGCTATAGAGCTCAAAGTGAATCGCCTTCCTGGCATTAACCTCATCAGTATGAAATTCCAGTTGTCGTACACCTGGTATTTCGCCAATATGTTCGCGCCATCGTCGTTGGACCTCTTGAGATCTGATGCTGCGTTCTTCCGCTGGCAGAAGCTCCGCCAGGAGCGTCACCTGGGTTTCGTCTTCAGCCCAGGCGATCAGGTGCTGAAGCACGTCTTCGCTTGAACATCCGCTGGCACGCAGTTCGGCATTGACCCGAATCGCCGCGTTTTCGATATGACTCGTTGCCGAGAGCGTTTCCGAAAAAGTGGACCCCGGGACCATGCTTACCTGAACATGGATGATGGTATCGTTAATTTCCGGAAAGAAAACCATACGCACATGGCCGCCTTTCAGGGTTGCCGCGGTAATGAGCAGCAGTACGGCAAAGACGGCCAGGATAGCGTAGGGGCGGTTTAACAGCCGTTCTGACAGGGGACGATAGACATAATCAGTGAACGATTTCATGCCCCGGTCGATCCACCGTTGCAGCCGGGCCAGCGCTCCGCGTTCGTTGCGCCTTGATTGGCATGTTTGCGACAGGTGGGCCGGAAGGATCAATTTGGATTCGATCAGTGAAAACACGAGACAGGCTATGGCCACCAGAGCGATGCCCCGCCAAAGCTCGCCGGTGATGCCCGGCAGCATCAGCATGGGGAGAAAGGCCGCCATGGTCGTCAGCACTCCGAAGGTGGCCGGCACGGCCACCTCGCGGGCACCTTTGATCACGCTGGCCGATCCCGGCCCCTCGCGTTCGACGGTCGCGTGTACGTTCTCCCCGATCACGATGGCGTCGTCCACCAGAAGGCCGATCACCAGAATAAAACCGAAGAGGGTGACCATGTTGATCGTGGCGTCGATAAGGGGGCTGGGCATCAACCACACGGCTCCCAGGATGCTCACCGGGATGCCGGCCATGACCCACAGGGCCACCCGGGCGCGCAAAAACAGCAGCAGTGCCGCGAAAACCAAAACCGCTCCCCACAACAGGTTGGAGCCCATCAGTTTGAGGCTTGCCGACAATACTCGGGATGTGTCGAAAATGACGGAGAGAGCAATGCCTTCGGGCAGGTCCGGCTGCTTTTTGGCCACGTAGTCGTACACGGCGCGGGCCACCTCCATGGTGCTTTGATCGCCAACCCGGAAGACCTGGATGCCTACCGCAAGCTTGCCCTGGTGACGCAAAAACCAGGCCCCCTCCTCAAAGCCGTCATCAATTCGCGCCACTTGGCCCAGGGTAACGCGATGCCCATTGGCATTGCTCTTCAGGATGATGTCGCCGAAATCCTCCGCCATGGACAATTGCCCCATGGTGCGCACCAGGATTTCACCGCCCGAACTCTTGATGATCCCGCCTGGCAAATCCAGGGAGTTGCGCCGTACCGCCCGGGCCACCTCTTCCATGGTCAGGCCGTATTGGCGCAGACGCATTTCCGAGAGCTCAATGGTGATCTGTTCCGGGCGCGTACCGTGGATTTCGGCCTGCCGGATCTGCGGGATGAGAAGCAGATCCTCTTTGATGCTCTGGGCCAGCGCCTTGATCCGGCCTTCATCCAGAGGGCCCGACAAGGCCAGCCACAACACTCCGGTTCGGGTTGTCTCCTGGGCAATGGCCGGTTTTTGGGCCAAAAGAGGCAAGGTGTCCAGGCGATCGACCCGCGCTCGTACAGCATTGAGCATATCGCTCGGATCGGCTGTGTGTCGAAGCATGACCCGCACCGCAGCAAGGCCTTCTTGAGCCTCGGCCACGATCCGTTCGATGCCGTCCAGTCCGTTGAGAACCTCTTCGATTTTTACCAAAATGCCCGCTTCAACATCCGCTGGTGAAGCTCCGGGATACTCGACGTGAATCGTGATCACTCCGGTTGCCATCTCGGGGAAGAATTCCTTGCGAATGGAAAAAGCCGTCAGTAAGCCACCCATGATGATGACAAGCATCAAGAGGTTGGCGGCCACCGGATTGTTGACGAACCAGGCAATCATGCCCTTGTCCGGCCTGGTCATAAATCCTCGCTAATCCTGTTTTCCGTGGAGGTCGCAACCTCCTCGAAGGGTTCCGGGCGGACACGCATGCCTTCCACGGCATATTGGAGGGCGGTAAGGCAAACGCGATCACCGGGTGCGAGGCCCTCGTCGATCCAGGCCCACTTCGCGTCCAGCCTGAGCAGGCGGACGCTTTTGGGGCGCAAACGATCCTCGTCGTCCACAACCCACAGTGTTCCCGAGCGCAAGGCATGCGCCGGAAGAGCCACGACCCCGTCCACCGTGCGTCCGGCAATCTCGGCTTCGACAAAAAGCCCCATGGGCAACGACGGCTGGCCCAGGCGACCTTCAAGCGCATACGGATCATTGATTTCAGCCACCAGAACGACCATGTGCGTTTGCGTGTCAAACACTCCTTCACTGCGGACAATTCTCCCCTGCCACTCCACCTGTCGTCCGGCGATCCGCCCATGCAGGCGGACGGGCGCTTCCAGTTTCCCTTTCATTGACAGGGCATCGAAATCCAAAAAGGCCAGGTCTCGTTCTTCCACGGGCAGGCGGACTTCGGCCTTTTCCACGGAAAAAATATCCGCCAACAGGCCGCCCGGGGCGACGTACTGCCCTAAAGCCACGGCCGTGCGGCGGACCATGGCCGGATAGGGTGCGCGAACTCGTGTTTTTTCGAGTAAGCGGGCGGCTTCGGTCACCTCCGCATTCGCGGCGAGCACTCTGGCCTTTGCGCTGCGCAGTTGCGGCTCCCTGAGCGCCAACGGCGACGCGGGTGAGTTGCCGAACTCAAGCCAGTCGTGGTCAGCCTGCTCAGCCAGGGCGTACTCTTCGGCCAGGGCCATGTCGGCCGCGGCTGCTTCCGCCTTGGCGCGCGCCAAGCGCGTGCTGTATTCCGAGGCTTCGATTTCCAGCATGACCTCACCGGCCCGGAAAAAACCTCCGGCATGAAACCGAGGGGCCACGTGTGAAACGACACCGGAAAGCTCCGCGGCCAAAGCCGTCTCCGCGTGGGATTGAACAGTGCCCTGGGAATGAACATGGAGGATGATTTGGCGGGCTTGGACCGTCACGACCCGCACAAAGGGCATCTTCGCCTCCATACGTTCATCAGGCACGGTCGGCCGTCCTCCCCACAAGGCGGCGGTCAGCATCAAACCGCCGACCAGCGTGATCAACACAATCACATTGGACAACTTCATCTCTCCTCCGCGTATGTGTCATCCTTGGGCTTGAGAGCGACGATGAAGTCGCCGCCCAGCGCAAGATGAAGATTGATCCGGTTTTGCAGTCGTTGCGAATGCGTCAGGGTCAAAGCCGTGCGTGCGGCATAGGTTCTGCGTTGAGCCTCCAGAACGTGAAGCACGTCAACCCGCCCCGCGGCGTAGTATTGCAGGGCCAGTTCCCGTGCCCTTTCAGCCTGCTTCACGGCCAATATCAAGGCCGCCATTTCCTGCTTGGACCGTTCTTCATTGTCCAATGCCTGTTCCACTTGACCGAGGGCTCTTTCCACGACCTGGGCGTAGTCGATCCATGCCGCGCTTGCTTTGGATTCGGCTTCATCCAGCGAGGCCGCAAGCCGCCCTCCCTGGAACAGGGGCTGGACAATACCGGAAGCCAGATTCCAAAGCACGTGGCGACCATCGCTTACATGCATAAGCTGCGACCCGCCCACGCCGACATCGCCCGTCAGACGCACTTGGGGCAGGAATGCCTTGCAGCTGGCCGCGACGCGATGATCCGTGGCAACCAGGCGGCGATAAGCTGCCTGAATATCAGGGCGGCGATCCAAAATTTGTGCTGGCAGGCCCGTTGGAATCGTCATGGACAAATCAGGAAAAACATCCCCTACGGTCAGACGTCCGTCCGGATAACGGCCAATGAGCTGCTGCAAGCGACGTGCTGTCGCGGACAATTCCCTTTCCTGACGCAAGCGTGATTCTTGCGCGGCAGCCAAATCGACCAGGGCAAGACGCATGTCCAAAGCCGTGGCGAGACCGCGCTCAAAGCGTTCCCGCACCTTGCGGGCGCCTAGCTCGTGAGACTGCTCGGCCTGACGGGCGATTTGCACCATTTGATTGAGTGCGATCATCTCGATCCATACCTTGGAAACCTGGGCCGCGAGTGAAAATCGGGCAGCGTCCATGTCGGCTTGCGCGGCGTGAAGATCGGCTTCAGCGGCAGCATTCTGGTCAGCCAGGCGGCCCCACAGGTCCATTTCCCAACTCATGGCCGTCAATCCGCGGTAATGCTTCTGATTTTGACGTATGCGCCGTCCTTCCTGGCTCATGGACGTCGTTCCCCGGCGTGCATCCACATTGGCTTCGACATGAGGCATGCCCTGAGCGCGTATCAGATCGACAACGGCTTGTGCCATGCGGAGGTCGATATACGTTCGTTGCAAGCCAAGATTTTTGGTCAAGGCCTCCTGGATCAAGGCATTGAGTTCGGATGACCGCAATGCCGTCACCCAATCGCTGGATACCGGGGCTGACCCCTGCAAAGACAGGTTTTGCCACTGCTCGGGCAGAGGATAGTTCAGGGCTCGCTCGTCAATTACTGGTTTGGGAAGGCAGCCTTGAGCTAAAAAGAAGAGAAGCAGCGCCAGGGCTCGTATCCATCTGGACCACCCATGCGTTTTGATTCTCATCATGAGGTCACCTTGAGAGTCTGAAGTGATCATTTTTTATAACATCTAGAAAGTAGACCAAAATTTTGAAGGCGATAGTATATGTTCCAGATTCGTCTGTCTGTAGAAATGATGTATGGATTTGTAGACAAGTGTAACAAGAATCTGTTACATTTGTTTACAATGTCTTACCAAAACAACACAGACAGACGTATCGGAAAAACGTAAATGCTCCTTTGTCCGTGGATGCGATATCCGCATAATCTCAACACAAGGAGCAATAAGCGATGATGAAGAAGAGCAGAAAATGTATGATAATTACCAGTGTACTGTTGATAATCCTGCTGACAGGCGGCCCACTTCTGGCCGATTCAACACGGCCACAAGATGTTCCCCCGCGTCCATCTGAGATCATACGTCCGGAGTTGGATAAAATGGTTATGGATCAAGAGGATGAAACAGGCTGGCACGCCAATGTATTATTGGGTGGCGGAGTCATCTCAGGTCGACCCAGCGGTCTCGATTATGACAAAAAAAATAAGAAATTGAAGAGCCTGGACGACAAGGCGGACCGTAAAACCGAACCGATACCGCTGATCATGGGAAGCTTGGGCTATACATTCGGGACAGGCACAACGATACGGACCGACCTAGGCATACTTGATGGTCTTGCGCTCTATATAGACCAATCACTGGGAGATATAGGTTCCATGACACTGGGGATTGACACATCTCGATACGATGTATGGAAAGATCCGTACTTAATAGGCGTTGAGAGAGAACGCACTCGTCTGACACAGACAAAGTTTGTCGCTGAATATAGCATTGCCGGGTTGTCTGTCGGCGGAGGCGTGACATCTCAAAAGGTCAAAGATGACGATGTCGGAAAAAGAGTCGACGAACTGAAACGGGATGGCAATATCTATGATGTAAACGTGGGATATGCGATCGCGACTGAGGATTTTGGCATTCTCCAACCTTCCCTGAGCTACAAAAGACAAGATCTTGACGGAAAAGCTGATTCCTCGCATGGTTATAGCGCAAATATCGTACATAACTACATGATTGGACAGATTACTTTTACAACTGGTTTTTCATACGGGAAAACCCAGTATAAAGATATAAATACATTGGTGAACGTCAAGCGCAAGGATACGGTATATGGAATATCAGAAACCATCACCTATAACAATTTATTCGGGAATCCGAGATTATATGCGATGATGATGCTTGCTTGGGAGACAACTGATTCTAATCATAATATATTCGAGAGTAATTTTTTAACCAGCGGCCTCGGATTCGGATACAATTTTTAAAACTAATAGTAATTTGAATGTGAGGTGAAATCATGAAATTGTCAATAATCTCGTTCGTTGCATTTCTGTTGATTACTGCTATGGTCGGTACCCTTCAAAGCGCGTCGTATTCAGGGGATGCACAGCATGAGTCAGATGCGGTCAGTGTTGCAATAATTTTTCTTGAGCTCATTGATGATGAGCAATATCGCTCCAGTTGGGATTTGACAGCGCCGATCTTCAGAAATGAAGTGTCAAGATCCAATTGGGTAGATATGCTCATGACGGTTCGGCCTTCTCTCGGCGAGGTTGTTGCTCGGGAAGTCAAGGCAGTAGATATCCCGACTTCACGGCAGGGAGTTCCTGACGGCGAATATGGCACGATCACTTTCAACACTTCCTACAGTAATATGGCGGAAGCCGTCGAAACCGTGGCCATGGTTCGGATTGGAATGGAATGGCTTGTTGCCGGATATTTCATACAATGAGTCGGCTGTAAAAGTGTGTATCTACTCAGCACATTTTGCGTCGCTCTTGCTTGGGCAATCGGGATCGGAGTCGGAATCGGAACAGGAAATAATAAGAATGCATCGTAGCGTTTTCGATCCCGATCCCGATTCCGACCCCGGTATCGGCATTACTCTGTGCTGAATAGTTACAAAATTTCTTTGTGTTGAGTAGTTGCGAAGATCCATGTCCATCGAATTGGCACTGCATCGAACATATTGCCCGGAGGCTTGAAAATGCAGGAGTTCAGGGTAAAAAGGACCGCCAGGGACGATCTGGTCTTTCAGGGCGAGGTTGTTTTCGCCATCAGATTGGAGAAGGTTAAATACGTTCTCTATCTGACACGGGAAAGGACGTATATCTTGTCCAGTGAGTATTTCTTTCTCAATCTGCGTTATCTCAGGATGGCTCATTGTTTCGACACGTTAAAGGAACTAGACACTTTCGCGACGTCGGAAAAGGACATGGACGCGGTGCGGTTCATCATGAAGAACGATGTATCGTATTCCCGGGCAATGATCTGACCCTCTTTTCGAATTTCGACCGCGGTTGAACAGGCCGCGCCGAGGCGATGCCATGCATGGAATGGAAGTCATCTACGTCTGCCCGCTCAATCCGGATGACGGAGCCAGGGCGAGAGAAAGCGCCGAGGAATTGTATCTTTCCGGCGACGGAGCCGTGAACTGTATAGATGTCTGGACGTGTCCGGAGCGGGAGGGCAATATCGTCATTTTGCTGTATAAAGACCAGGAACCGGGGATGGAGGAATTGTCTCCGGAGGGTGCCAGAATCGCGGATTTTTTTTCGCGTTTCGGCTTGGTGTCCCATACCCGTTGGTCGAGAGTGTGAGGGAGATCAGGATTTCTGTCAGCTCATCGGGCTGGAGGAGATTCAGGAAATCTCCATCGTGGCCGGGTTCGACATCTTTGACGGAGCCTTGTAAATATGGCTGGGTTTAATCGGCTGGCTTAAAATGGAATATCAAGAAAGGTGGACATGAAAAACATCCTGACCATCAACCCCGGTTCCACTTCCACGAAAGTCGTTCTGTTTCGGGATTTTGAACCGGCGTTGTCCCACGAGGTCAAGTATTTCAGATCGGAACTGGCCGGGTTTTCCGATGTCTGGAGCCAGTTCGCGCTGCGACTGGAACCTATCCTGGCTGTTCTCGATCAGGCGGGTGAAAACCGGCTGGATGCCGTGGTCGGACGGGGCGGACTGCTGGCACCGTTGCCTGGCGGGGTGTACCGGATTGACGAGCGGATGCTCGAGGATTTGCGCTTGCGGCGCTTCGGGGAGCATCCTTGCAACCTGGGTGCCCCGTTGGCTCTGGAGGTTTCGCGGCGCTTCGGGGGATCGGCTTTGATCGTGGATCCGGTGGTTACGGACGAACTGTGCCCGGAGGCCAGGCTGACCGGCCTGCCCCAAATTAGCCGCCGGAGCACCTTCCACGCCCTGTCCCAGCGCGGCGCGGCCCGGGAGGCGGCACGCCGTCTGGGCGTTGATTACGATAACGGCAAATTCCTCGTCGCCCATCTGGGAGGAGGCATTAGTATCGGCGCGCATCGCCGAGGGCGGGTGGTGGACGTGACCAACGCCCTGGATGGCGAGGGGCCGATGAGTCCGGAGCGGAGCGGAACCCTGCCGATCCTCCCCCTGCTCCAGCTTCTGGAGGACGGTGTCATGGATCTTCCAGGTCTGCGCCGGGCCGTGCTCCGGGAAGGCGGGTTGTTCGCGCATTTGGGGACCAACGATTTCCGGGAAATCGAGGAGATGGTCCAGCAAGGAGACGCCAGGGCCGCATCCGTGGTCGCCGCTTTCGTCTATGCGACGACCAGGCACGTCGCGTCCCTGCTGCCTGCTCTCGTGACCCCGGACGATCCGCGGCCCGTGGACGCCATCGTACTCGCCGGCGGCCTGGCCCACAGCGATCTGCTGGTACGCGACCTGAGCGCCCGGCTCGCGCCCTGGGGCAGGGTCGAGGTGGTCCTGGGGTTGACCGAGGCAAGGGTTATGGCCGAAAGTGGCCTCGCGGCCCTGGAAGGCAGGGTTGAAGTCCAGGACTACGTCGGCAATGATTCTGAAATCCATCACCCATAACCACCCCGCGTTCCGCTCCGGAAGCGCGCCCAGAGCATGATCCGCATCCCCATAACCTTCCTGATTACGGCCATGCTTGTGCTGCTCTGCATTGGCCAAGCCCTGGCCCAAAACCCGTTTCTCACGCCCCCGGCCCGGGAACGGCCCGCCGGGCCTTCCGTGGGTCAACCTTCCGAGGACCATCGTCCTGGCATGGAAGAGCAGGTCGGGCAGACCTCCCGCGAACCCCCGGACCGTTCTCCGGCCCGTCCCCCGGCCGCGGGTCCGCGCATCACGCCCCCTTTCTTCGCCGAGATGGTCGCCCTGCAACGCGACCTGCGCCAACGGATGACCGACTATGCCCGCCAGATTCAGGAACGGCCCTTTGGCGTGGCCACCTGGCAATTGATGCTGCTTTCGTTTCTCTACGGGGTGATTCATGCCCTGGGGCCGGGACACGGCAAGTCCATCGTCTGTTCCTATTTCGTTTCCCGCCGGGGAACCTGGCGGCAGGCCCTGCTCTTCGGCAACCTGATTACCGCCACCCACATTCTCTCCGCGGTGGTGATCATCGTCGGGCTTTCCTGGGTTCTGGGCCGGGCGAACATCGCCGCGTTCCATTCCGTGGAAGGGCGGCTGGAGTCCATCAGCTACGCGCTGATCGTGCTTATCGGCTTTTTTCTTTTAGGCAAAACCTTGCTCGACTGGTGGCGGTCGTCAAAAGGCGAGTCCGGCGAGCAGGCTGATGAGTGTCCGCGATCCAGCTCAAGGGATATCGTCACCCTGTCCCTGGCCACCGGCCTGATGCCCTGCCCCGGCGCGGCCCTGATCCTGCTCTTCACCCTCAGCCTGAACGTCTTCTGGGCCGGTTTGATGGCCATGATTCCCCTGGCCCTGGGCATGGGCCTGACCGCTTCGGCCCTGGGCCTGATCACCGTCGGCTCCACCAACGCCGTGCTGGGCGTCAGCCGCCGCTCCAAACGCCTCTTCGCCATCCTGCACCGCACCCTGGCCTGCCTGGGCGCGGTTCTGATCATCATCCTGGGCGTGAGCCTGCTGCTGAGCGCCGGGTATGTTTGATTGCCGGGGAACGCTGTCTATCGAGATCAACTGTTTTGATCGCGAAAGCCTTCACGGATTACGCTGTATTCGCCGGTCCCGGTGTTTACGTCGTAGATGTTGAAGTTGGTGCGCATGTCTAGCCCATCGTAGTGTACGGCGAAATTCAGCGAAGCCGAGCCTTCCGGTCCGCTGGTGATCCGGTGGAACACGAAACGCGGCTAGACCAGCATGGCCGGACCGTCGAACAGCACCGCGTCATCTTGCAGGATTTGGGTCGGCGTCACGGTGAAGTTGCGCATCCCGTGATCCTGGATGTAAATATCCACATGCCGGACCCCGGACAAAACGATCAGGTTGTCGTCCTGGGAGGGATGCATGTACCAAGGCCGGGCGATGTCGCCGACCGGACCGGGAGAAACCGCGCTCCGGGCGTGCAGCACCCGGTCGATGGCGTCGATCCGGGGCAGAAACTGCATTGGCACGTTGTCAAAGGAGACCCCTGGGGTCCGACGAAGTTGTTTGAGTGGAATGATGCGATAAAAATTGGGGATTTCGGAAAATACATGAGCAGCGGACATTCCGTCTCCTGGGGCTGATGAAGTATGGATGGGGAGAGCTGGTGGCCAGAGATGTCTTCCAGGATGGGTGCCGGAAAACCCCACCTAGGGCCTACCCAAACAAGTAGGGGTTACGGACTATGTCGCGTAACCCCTTGATTTCATGGTGCGCCCGGAGAGATTCGAACTCCCGGCCTGCGGATTCGAAGTCCGACGCTCTATCCGGCTGAGCTACGGGCGCATTGGGCTTTACTTAGGTGGTCTTGGTTGAGGCGTCAAGAGATGTATCGGGGTGGAGTTTGGAATTTTGGACCTGGTCGTCCTGGTCAAATGCGGTTTTTTGGACTAGTTTAAGGGATGCATGGCGATATGGAAGAAAGACATGGAGCCCTTGCGAGTCGTGGCGGGGATTGTCTGGCGCGGTGACCGATACTTGGCCGTGCGCCGACCTGAAGGCAAGCATATGGCCGGTTATTGGGAGTTTCCCGGAGGCAAGATCGAAGCCGGGGAGACGCCAGATCAGGCTTTGACGCGGGAGTTGTACGAGGAGTTGGGGATTCGTGTCGCTGGTTCTCGCCCTTGGCGGGATATAGTCCACCGTTACCCGGATTTGCATGTGCACGTGTTTTTTTACATGGTAACCGCTTTTCACGGAGAGCCCCACCCCTGGGAGGGACAGAGTATGGCCTGGGTGACGCCGACGGAGAACGTGTTGCCGTTTTTGCCGGCCGACCTGGGCGTCGTGGCGGAGTTGGCCGCGACGTTCGGGTCGCGGAGCTGACAGGACCTTCAGAAGTGCCGGGTACTGAATAAGGAGCGCTGGAATGGCCATATTTTTGTACAAGGGCCGTAACAAGCTCGGCCGCAGGGTCAAGGGCGACTTTGACGCTCCGTCCCTGGAGATGGCGGAAAACGCCCTGCGTCGCAGAGGGTTCACCCAACTCAAGGTCAAGCCCAAACCCAAGGATCTGCTCGAGGGAACCTTTCTCGAAGGTACGATTACCGACCGGGACATGGTCGTTTTCAGCCGCCAGTTTTCCACCATGATCAACGCGGGAGTTCCCATTCTGCAGTCCTTGCAGATCATGTGCGAGCAAACGGAAAACAAGCTACTGCGGAGAGTGCTCTACACGGTACGCAACGACATTGAAGGCGGCAGTTCCTTGTTCGAAGCCATGCGCAAGCATCCCAAGGTATTTTCGGACCTCTACGCCAACATGGTCAATGCCGGCGAGGCCGGGGGCGTTCTGGACGTGATCTTGCTTCGCCTCGCGGACTACCTGGAAAAGGCGGCCAGACTCAAGTCCAAGGTCAAGTCGGCCATGGTATATCCGGCCGTGGTGGTCACCGTTGCCGTGGCGGTCATCGCCATCATTCTGATTTTCGTCATCCCGACCTTCGAGACCATGTTCGCGGATTTCGGCGCGGCCCTCCCATTGCCGACTCAGATCGTGATCAATATGAGTCGGTTCACCCAGGACAATCTTCTGTACATATTCCTGGGTGCCGTGGCCTTTGCGATCATCTTCAAACGGCTGTATCGCATTGAGCGGGTCAAGATCATGGTGGATTTCTGGGTTTTGACCCTGCCCGTGTTCGGCCCGCTGCTGCGCAAGGTGGCCGTGGCCAGGTTCGGGCGCACCTTGAGCACCATGGTTTCCAGCGGAGTGCCCATCCTGGGGGCCCTGGACATCGTGGCTAGGACTTCCGGAAACAAGACCGTGGAGCGCGGTGTGCTGGAAGCCAAAAAGAGCATTGCCGAAGGTCAGACCCTGGCCGACCCTCTGGAAGCCACTGGCGTTTTTCCGCCCATGGTCGTCCAGATGATTTCCATTGGAGAAGCCACGGGAAATTTGGACCACATGCTGGCCAAGATCGCCGACTTTTACGACAATGAAGTGGATGTGGCCGTGGAAACGTTGACCTCGCTGCTGGAGCCGATAATGATCGTCTTCCTGGGGGTCGTGGTGGGCGGGCTTGTGGTGAGCATGTACCTGCCAATTTTTAAGATCGGCGAAACCATCATGTAGCTTAGCTGATGGCGGGCAGCCGGAGTATTCACTGAATGATCACGCGCTGAAACAGACTGGAGTCCAATCGTGAGAATCAAGAATTTGTTGGAACAACCCGAACGATCCAAAATTTCCCTGGAATTTTTCCCCCCCAAGGACCGGGCCTTGTGGCCGAAGTTTTTTGATACGGCCCAGCGACTGCGAGCCCTGGACCCGCTGTTCGTCTCCGTGACCTACGGTGCCGGCGGCAGCACCCAGGCCGCCACACTGGAGATCGTGACCACCTTGAAGCGCGATTTCGCCTTGGAGCCCATGGCGCATCTGACTTGCGTCGGGGCCTCCACCCAGGTTCTGCGCTCATTTCTGGACGATCTGGTCCGGGCTGAGGTGACCAACGTGATGGCTCTTCGTGGCGATCCGCCACAGGGAGAGACCTCGTTCGTCCCTTCGAACGACGGATTCCGCTACGCCTCGGACCTAGTCCGGTTCATTTCCGCTGAGTACCCGAGTATGGGGATCGGCGTGGCCGGGTACCCGGAGGGACATCCCGAGGCCGTGGGCCTGAATGAGGATATGGATTTCCTGAAAATGAAGCTGGACCTGGGCGGAGACTTCGCCGTGACCCAATTGTTCTTCGACAACGCCATCTACTGGAAGTTCGTCCAGCTCGCGCGTGAAGCCGGGATCACCAAGCCCATCCTGCCGGGGATCATGCCCATTTTTAGCTTGAAGTTTATTCAGCGGATCACCTCCATGTGCGGCGCGACCCTGCCGGCCGCGTTTCTCAAGGACCTGGAACAGGCCGAGGCGCGAGGCGGGGACGCAGCGGTCCAGGAGGTGGGCATGGCCTACGCTGCGGCCCAGATACAGGATCTCTTGGACAACGGAGCCCCAGGGGTTCATTTGTACACCATGAACCGGTCGGACGGTTGCCTGCGGATTATGGAGCAGGTCCACCGCTGACAAGGCGTTGATCGCGTTGAAATACAGATTAAGGAGTGACGACATATGCATGCCAAGCAATTGCGAGTCGGCGTGGTGGGTGCCACCGGAGCGGTGGGAAGGGAAATGCTCAAGACGCTGGAACAGCGGGAATTTCCAGCGACCAGTGTTCGGGCCTTGGCCTCTTCCCGGTCCGCGGGCCAGGAAATCCCGTTCAAGGGCGGCCAATTGATCGTGGAGGAACTTGACGAAAACTCCTTTCAGGAACTGGATTTGGCCCTCTTTTCCGCCGGAGGGGGTACGTCGGAAAAATATGCGCCCATCGCCGTCCGGTCTGGGTGCGTGGTGGTGGACAATTCCAGCGCCTGGCGCATGGATCCGGAAGTTCCTCTGGTGGTCCCGGAGGTGAACCCGGACGATTTGGCCAAGCACAAGGGAATCATCGCCAATCCCAACTGCTCGACCATCCAGATGGTCGTGGTGCTCAAGCCTCTGCACGACGCGGGAAGAATCAAACGGGTGGTCGTCTCTACTTACCAGGCCGTTTCCGGAACCGGCCAAAAGGCCATCAAGGAGATGGAGACCCAGGTTCGCCAGATGTTCAACATGCAGGAACCCGAGGCCGAGGTGTATCCGTACCAGATCGCCTTCAACTGCCTCCCGCACATCGACGTCTTCCTGGACAACGACTACACCAAGGAAGAAATGAAGATGGTCCTGGAGACCCAAAAAATCATGGGCGATGAGACCATCCGGCTGACCGCCACCACGGTCCGGGTGCCGGTTTTCTTCGGTCACAGCGAGTCCGTGAACGTGGAGACCGAGAAGAAGATCACCCCTGCCGAGGCCCGGGTGATCCTGGCCCAAGCTCCCGGCGTGCAGGTTTTGGACAATCCCAAGGAGAAAATCTATCCCATGCCCATCCACGCCGCCGGAGAGGACCTGACCTTCGTCGGCCGCATCCGCGAGGACGAGTCCATCGCCAACGGACTGAATCTGTGGGTCGTGGCGGACAACCTGCGCAAGGGAGCGGCCCTGAACGCCGTGCAGATCGCGGAGGTGCTAGTGGAGCGGGATTTGGTCCGAGTCTAACGGACCATTTCTCGTTTTTCGCGGCCCGACTTTCGGGCCGCATCACATTGTACGGGACGAATTCGGAGCAGGATGATGCTAACTATCGTCAACGATTCAGACGCCTATCTGGAGCGGCTTCTCCAGGCCCCCAGGCCGGGGATCGGCGAGGTCATGGCCTTTTACGACCACCGGGTCGGCGCGATCGGCACGGACCCGCGGCTGATGCTCCTGCCCCTTGATGACCACATGGTCCATCGAGGAGACGGAGTTTTCGAAACCATGAAATTCGTGGAGCGCAAGCTCTACCAGCTTGATCCGCACGTAGACCGGCTGATGTTCTCTGCCCGGTCGATTTTTCTCGAGCCGCCCTGCCCCTGGGAGGACATGAAGACCATGATCGTGGACGTGGCCCGGGCCGCGAACACGGACCAGGGCATGGTACGCATCCTCCTGGGGCGCGGCCCAGGAGGATTCGGTATCGATCCACGGGAATGCCCCAAAGCCGGTCTGTACATCGTGGCCTACGCCCTGCATCCGCGGCCCGAGTCCGCCTATGAAAAGGGCGTCACGGCCTCACGTTGCTCCATGCCCGCCAAGCGCGGCCTGATGGCCAAGATCAAGAGCGTCAACTATCTGCCCAACGTGCTGATGAAGCGCGAGGCCGTGCAAGCAGGCTGCGACTATTCGCTGTGTTTTGACGACGACGGATTTCTGGCCGAAGGGGCCGTGGAAAACGTCTGTCTCGTGGACGCCCAGGGACGTTTGGTGGTTCCGGAGTTGAACAACGCCTTGACCGGAACCACCCTGATGCGCGCCTTGGACGCGATTAAGGACGAAATGTCGGTGGTCTTCCGCCAGGTCACCGAGGACGATGTCTACTTGGCGCGGGAAGTGATCCTCCTGGGCACGACCATCGACGCCCTGAGCGTGGTCCGCTTTAACAAGAAACCCATCCACGACGTTCGACCCGGACCGGTGAGCAAAAAGATGCGCCAGTTTTTGATCCAGGACCTGCAGGAAAACGGTATTGTCCTGTAGCCGAGACTCATCCAGGGCTTGCACGGTCCGGGACAGTCCACTTTTCAAGCAGTATCGCTTGGGTTGAGCCGGCGCATGCTCCTGCTCTACCGTCTGCTTTTTCCCGTCGCCCTGCTCGCGGCCCTACCCTTCTATCTGCCGCGAATGCTGCGTCGAGGCGGCTATGCCCGGCATTTCGGCCAGCGTCTGGGCCGGGTTCCGAACATCCCGGCACCGCCCGCCGAAGCCAGCCGGATATGGATCCATGCCGTCAGCGTCGGAGAGTTGCAGGCCTTGGGGCCGCTGCTGGAATTGCTACTCCAAGAGCATCCAACGACCCAGATTGTGATGACCACCACCACCAGCACGGGGTATACTCTGGCCGAGCGCAAGTACGGCCAGCGACTTGCCTACCTCGGCTATTTTCCGGTGGACTTCTGGCCCGTCAGCCGACGGGTTTGGAATCGGCTTCAGCCGGACCTGTGCATACTGATGGAAGGGGAAATCTGGCCGGAGCACCTTCACCAGGCCCGACTTCGCGGCGTCCCGACGGTGTTGATCAACGCCCGGCTCTCGGAGCGGTCCTTCCGTCGCTGGCAGGCTCTGCCGCGTCCACTGCGCGAGCCCTTCGCCATGCTGTCCCTGGTCGTTTCCGCTTCGGAAGAGGATGGACAGCGTTTCGCGCGCCTGGGGATCGCGGCGGATCGGATCGTGACCAGCGGCAACCTCAAGTTGGATATTGCCCCGGACCCGATCTTGGATTCCGCCGAATTGGAACGGTTGCGCGCGGACTTGGGCCTGGGGACCGTGGGAAATCGTGCGGACCGCGAAGACGCATCGCGCCCCCTGGTATTAGCTGGAGCCTCCACCTGGCCGGGAGAGGAGCGGATGCTGCTGCGGGTGGCCCGCAAGCTCGCGAATCATGGGCTGCCGTGTAAGCTGCTGTTGATCCCCCGTCACGCTGAGCGCCGGGGCGAGCTGCGGGACTTGCTGATCAAGAAGGTCATCGCCGCGCACTTCCGGTCCACTGGCTCCGCCGAGGGACCGGTGGACGTGGCCGTGGCCGACACCACCGGGGAGATGGTTCGCTTACTTCAGGCCGCGGATGTGGTCTTCGTGGGCAAAAGCATGGCTCCGCACAAGGGCGGCCAGAATCCCATCGAGGCCGCGGCCCTGGGCAGGCCCGTGCTGTTCGGGCCGAACATGCAGAATTTTCAGGCCGTGGTCGATTCCCTGCTTGCGGCAAAGGCTGGCAAGGTCGTTCGGGATGAAGCGGAATTGGTCGACGCTACGACGGCGCTGTTGCGCGATCAGGCCGAGCGAAGGGCCATGGGCCAGGCGGCCCGGAGTTGGCACCAAGCCGGAAAAGGAGCTACGAGACGGACCGTGGACGCCATCAGCCGCTTTCTGGGGCCACGTCGCTGAGCTGTACCCGAACGGCCTCCAATACCACCTCGGGCTGGAGCAGACGCATGTCGCCGCCGGGGGCGCACAGGACGTGATTGCGTCGGTCGTCTCCGGGATATGGCCGGTATTTGGCCGAATCCGTAGGGCCAAACAGGGCCAGGGTGGGCACGCCTATGGCAGCGGCTAGATGCAGCGGCCCGCTGTCGTTGCCGACCACCAGACGGGCCTGGGCGATGAGGGTGGGCAACTCGGCAAGGGCGGTTTGTCCGGTCATGTTCAAAAAGCGCGGAGTGTTCGACTCCGAAAGACCCGCGAAGCAGGGTGGACTTGGCATGGCATGGGCTCCGGCCCAGGACGCGGAAGCGTCGGGCAGGGCGTCGAGCAGCAGCTTGGTCAGTGCCGCGTAGCCCGGCCAATTCTTTTCAGGCCGGCTGCTTTCGGGAAACAGCAGGATCGGCTTGGGCTTCGCGATTGCCGGGATGGGCTCCAGCCGGTCAGGGCGGTCTGATTGGTGATTGTCTTGACGTGGGTAGGTTTTGATTTCCGGCGGACGCTCAGGCGGTCGGAAAGGCAGTCGGGCGACGATGGTCCTGGGCAAGCCCAAAAGAGGCAGAAATTCGGCCAGGATGTCCACGGCGTGGGCGTCGCGGCCGGCGGTTGGCAAGGGCGTAGACTGGTGGTATGCGATTCCCGCTCCTTCCCGTGCGTCGCTTCGACCGACGACCACGTCGGCCCGGGCCGCCAAGGCGATCAGTCCGCTACGGGCCAAGCCTTGCATGTCCAGGACATGGGAATAGCGCCGCTTGCGCACGACGCGGATCAAGCGCAGAAACCCGGTTGGTCCTCCGTGGCGCTGGAAAAGCAGGACGTCGTCCACCACCGGGCAAGCCGCCACCAACGGCGCGAAAACGTCCCGGCAGACCCAGTCGATCCGGACCCCCGGAAATCCGGCCTTGATCATTTGGGCGACGAGCAGCCCGTGTACGATGTCCCCGAGGGATGAAGGCTTGATGATCAGAACCGTGGGAGAATGCATGACGATGATGTATCAGTCCGTTGAAAAACCTACAATTGCTGCGTCGCCGCAAAAAGTTCAAACGCTCACGTATGAATAAATACGCTTTGATCGTGACCTTTTTTTGTTCCTTGCACTTGGGGTTTTTGAACGGACTGTTCGGATAAGGATTTTTCAACACTCAATGATGCCAATGGGTGTTTACGGGGAGCGACGCGTCACGATGCGAGTAAAGCAAAGCGAAGGATTGTTCAAACGTTTTTTGCCCTATTTCGCCCTGCTGGGCGCGGTACGGCTGCAGTTCGCGGCGGCCATTTTTTTCGGGGTGATTTTCGGCGTGGCCAGCGGCTTCGGCCTGCCCTTCATGGCCGACCGGGTTTTTCCGGTTATTTTCGGTCCCGAACCGCCTCCTACGGCCATTCTGCTGACGGTGACCGCGCTCATTCCCGTCGTCTTCCTGATCCGCGCCGCCAGCGGGTTCCTGAACGTCTACCTGATCCACTACTGCGGCGGGAAGGTGCTGGAAGCGCTGCGGGTGCGAGTCTTCAGCAAGCTGCAGGAATTGCCGCTGGCCTTTTATCAAAAAAACAAAAGCGGCGACCTGCTGGCCCGGGTGGTCAACGACACCGGGCAGCTCCAGGGGGTAGTGACCAACGTGGCCAACGACCTGATCAAGCAGCCGTTGACCTTTATCGGAGCCCTGGGCGCGGTGGTCTACCTGTCCATGAAGCAGCAGGACCTGCTCTTCGTGCTGCTGGCCTTGCTGCTGGTTCCGGTCTGTATCCTGCCCATCCGGATCATCGGCAAGAAACTGCTTCACCGGGCTCACCGGTTCCTGGCCCAGACCGCGGACCTGACCACCATCCTGAACGAAAATCTCACGGCGACCAAGGAAGTCCGGGCCTTCGGCCTGGAAAAACGGGAAATCCGCAAGTTCGAGCAGGCCGCTCAAGGTCTGTTCCACTGGGCCATGAAGGTGGTCAAGTACTCGCACATCCTTTCTCCGACCATCGAAGTGGTGGCCGCCATCGGGGTGGCCGGAGCCGTGTTTTACGCGGCTTCAAGGGGAGTCAGTCTGGAGACGATTCTTCCCCTGATCTTCGCGCTGTACATGGCCTACGAACCGGTCAAAAAACTGGGGCGGATCCACAATGAAATCCGCAAGGGCGAGGCATCCCTGGAGCGCCTGGAGTATATTCTGAACACCGAGGACACGGTCCCCGACCCCGAAGCCCCCCAGAGCATGTCCTTGGGGCAGGTGCGGGGGGAAATTCGTTTCGAGCGCGTTTTTTTCGCCTACGAACAGGGCATCCCTGTGCTCCAGGACGTCAACGCGACCATTTCCCCCGGTGAAGTGGTGGCCCTGGTGGGCCCCAGCGGGGCGGGCAAGACAACCTTCGCGAACCTGATCCCCCGGTTCTACGACGTTTCCGCGGGCGCGATCCGCGTCGACGGCATGGACGTGCGCGACGTGCGCAAGGAAGACCTGCGACGGGCCATGGCCATCGTGCCCCAAGACCCTGTGCTGTTCAACGATACGGTGCGCTCCAACATCCTGGCCGGCAACCTGGACGCCCCGCCCGAGGCCGTGGAATACGCAGCGGAGAGGGCGTTTGCCCACGAGTTCATCCACGAACTGCCCCACGGATATGAAACCGTGGTCGGAGAAAAGGGCATGCGCCTTTCCGGCGGTCAGAAGCAACGCTTGGCCCTGGCCCGGGCCTTCCTGCGCAACGCCCCGATCTTGATCCTTGACGAGGCCACCTCGGCCCTGGACGCCACCAGCGAGGATATGATCCAGCAGGCCTTGGCCGGTCTGATCCAGGACAAGACCGTACTGATCATCGCCCACCGCTTCAGCACCATCCGGCTGGCATCACGAATCCTCCTGTTCGAAAACGGCCGGATCAAAGCCACCGGGGACCACGAAAAACTCTACATCACGTCCAACGTCTACAAAAAGCTCTATGATCAGCAATATATGACGTAGGCGATGTATGCTTGAAATATCCCATCCCTAAATCCGCGAATTCTTTTTCTCGGGGCATCTTTGCCGATGAGAGCGTTTTACGGAGCTCAGAATCCGAAGACGCGGCTCCCGTGGTGTTATCCGACGTGTTGTAGCCCCAGGTACCATGTGGCGATTCCGAAGTAGATCATGATTCCGAAGATGTCGGCCAGGGAAGCGATCAGCGGGGCGCTGGCCGTGGCCGGGTCCAGCCGGAAGCGCGTCAGCAGGAAGGGCAGGGACATGCCCATCAGGCTGCCCATGAGCACGATGATGACCATGCTCATGGCCACGACCATGGTCACGTCCGGCCCGACCCGGAAGATCCCGATCATGGACACCGCCATGCCCATGCACAGCCCGATGGCCAAGGCGATGAGGATTTCCCGGCTGAGCAGCTTGAACCAGTCCTTCATATGCACCTCCCCCGTGGCCAGGGCGCGGACCATCAGCGTCGCGGATTGCGAGCCGGCATTGCCGCCGCTGCCGATAAGCAGAGGCAGGAAAAACACCAGGGAAACCACCGCCTGAATAGTGTTCTCGAAGTAGGCAATGCCGGCCCCGGAAAAAATATTCACGAAGACCAGGGCCAAGAGCCAGGGCACGCGCTTCAAAAAAAGGTAGTAGAGATCCGCGGGCTTGAACCCGCTGAGGTCCGAGGCCGACGGACCGAAGCCTTCGGCGATGGAGCCCATGCGGTGGAAGTCCTCGGAGGCCTCTTCCTCGATGACGTCGTGAACGTCGTCAAAGGTGATGATTCCGATCAATGCGTCCTTCTCGTCGACCACCGGCACGGCCAGGATATCGTACTTGGCCATGGTTTTAGCTACGTCTTCCTGGTCGTCGGCGACATGAACGGTGATCGGATCCCGGCGCATCACTTCCTCGACCTTCTTCTCCGGCGGGGCCATGATCAAATCCCGCAGTGAGACCAGGCCGATTAGACACCGCTCCTCGTCGATGACGTAGGTGTAGTAGATGGTCTCCTTGTCCGGCGCCTCCAGGCGCAGCTTGTCCAAGGCCTGCCTCGCGGTGAGGGACGGCTTGAGCACCGCGTAGTCGGAGGTCATTAACGCTCCGGCCGTGCCTTCGACATAGGCCCCCAGACGGATGATGTCCTCGCGTTCAGCCCTGGCCAGCAGCCGCAGGACGTTTTGCCGGCGTTCTTCGGGGAGGAGCTGGATCAGGTCCACCCGTTCGTCGGAAAACATGTTCGTGATGATTTCCGCCAGCCGCTTGTCGGACAGGCGGAGCACGATGTCCATCTGCAGGTCCGCGTCCAGTTGACCCAGGACCTCCGCGCTGTGGTGCGGAAAGAGGGTCTCCAGGACCTGGGCCGCGTCCTTCGTGGACAGCTCATCCAGGGAGTCGGCCAGATCGGCCGGATGCAGGGAAGCTGTAAAATCCCGGAGCGCCTTGGGATTTCCGGCCTCCAGATACTCGTTCAGCGTCGAGATAATTTGTGGATCTTTCATGGAGCGCCTCCTGGCCCGTGGTCGTGAGCAAGGGCGCGCCGAAGAAGGGGCTCCGCGGGAAACGGACTACGCGTTAAGAATACGTGGTTCCCGCGAAAAACGGTGCGCCGTGCCGAACCTCGGGCAAGGCTGAGGGAGGTTGAGATTGTCGGGTGCTACTGCCACCATCGTCCATTCGTGAAAACTCCGTCTTGAGGTAATCGAAAACGAGCGTTTAGGAATCGGCCTGTAGAAATTGGGGGAAGAAAACGCCCAAACCAAAGCCCAAAGCATGTGGTTCGTAACTGGTTTTAGGCGTGAATTCAAGAGAGACGAAAAAAGACGAGGCGTCACGGCCTCGTCTTTTTTTCGTGCTTTCGTTAACCGAGGAGGTCAAACCGCCGCGGGTCCGGCGCAGGCGTCGTCGTATTCCGCCTCCAGAGACTCCATCAATTCCTTTACCGAGAGCAGCTTTTTCACCCGGTGCGCCGTTTGCCCCGCAAAGGCAAAACCGAGGTTCAGGCGTCCCTTTTTGGCGTTGGCCAGGGCTTGGGCGATGCAGTACGGACTTTTTTTGACATCGCAGGTGACGATGCAGTGGTACGGGCACTTGTACGGCTTGCGCTTGCCTTCCTCCACATCGGCGAGGAACTGGTTTTTCAAGGCCCGGCCCGGCATGCCCACCGGGCTCTTGATCACCGTAACGTCGCCTTCCTTGGCGTCGATAAATGCCTGCTTGAAAGCCATGTCCGCGTCGCATTCGTGGGTGGCCACGAAGCGGGTTCCCAGTTGGACCCCGGCGGCGCCCATGCGCAGATACTTGCAGATGTCCGCGCCGCTGAAGATGCCGCCGGCGGCGATCACCGGAATGGCCCGGCCGTGTTCCTGCTCAAAGGGCTTGACCGCGTCGATGACTTGAGGGACCAAGGTTTCAAGCTGGTATTCCGGGTCGTCCAACTGCTCGGCCTTGAAACCCAGGTGCCCCCCGGCCAGAGGGCCTTCGACCACGAAGCCGTCCGGAAGATAGTTGAACTTTGAAAGCCACTTCCTGCAAATGATGGCCGCGGCCCGGCCCGAGGAAACGATAGGCACCAGCTTGGTCTGCGAGTCCTCGGTGAGATACTTGGGCAGGTCGAAGGGCAGACCGGCGCCGGAAAAGATGACGTCGATCTTCTCCTGGATGGAAGTTCGAACCAGGTCGGCGAAATTGCTCAGCGCGACCATGATGTTCACGCCGAGGATGCCTTTGGTCATTTCCTTGGCCTTGCGGATTTCCCGCTGCAAGGCACGGATGTTGGCCTCGGCGTAATTTTTGGCCAGATCCGGCTCGCTCATGCCGATCATGGCGGCGGAAATCACGCCGACCCCGCCTTGATTGGCCACGGCGGCGGAAAGGCCGGAAAGCGATATGCCCACCCCCATGCCGCCTTGGACGATGGGGACCTTGGCAATCATGTCGCCAAAACGTAAACTGGGAAACGTCATGATGTGTTTGACCTCCAAATTGGGCGGCTCGGGCCTTCCCCTGCGGAAGGAATGGGGTTAGTGGCTGAACCGCGTTTATCCATTGTTTTGCGCACGTTCTTATACCATTCTTAAGTCGTCGGCAATTCGTCCGACTTCATCCATCCGGGCCGGATTCGTTTGGCCCGAGCGACTCGTGCATCGGAATTGATCGTTTTGAAGACCAACCATTGAGGAGATTTGAAATTATGAACAACCATGCGTGCGAATCCTGCTCGGATAAACAGGGGTGCGGCGGGAAAAGCGAGGAAGAACAGGCCCTGCACCGCGCTCTGGCCAGGATCAAGCACAAGATCGTCGTATTGTCCGGAAAAGGCGGCGTTGGCAAGAGCACAGTGGCCGTGAATTTGGCCCAGGCCCTGGCCATGGCCGGCATGAAGACCGGGCTGCTGGACGTGGACGTCCACGGACCGAGCCTGCCTCGGCTCCTCAGTCTGGGCGGAGAACGGGCCCGGCTGGATGCCGGACGGCTGGAACCGCTCAGCGCCGGACCGAACCTGTGGGTCATGTCCCTGGGTTTTCTCCTGTCCAGCCCTAGCGAGGCCGTGATCTGGCGAGGTCCGGCCAAGATGGGCGTGATCAAACAGTTTCTGCGCGACGTCGCCTGGGGCGATCTGGATTATCTGGTGGTGGACTGCCCTCCGGGGACCGGAGACGAGCCGCTTTCCGTCTTGCAGCTTCTGGGTCCTGAGGCCAAGGCCCTGATCGTGACCACCCCTCAGGGAGTGGCCGTGGACGACGTTCGTCGCTCCGTGACTTTTTGCGCCGAGTTGGGCAACCCCGTGCTGGGCATTGTGGAGAACATGAGCGGTCACGTTTGCTCCAAGTGCGGGGAGATGGAGGATATTTTCGGCAGTGGCGGGGGCGAGGCCTTGGCCGGGGAAGCCGGAGTCCCGTTTCTGGGCAAAATCCCCCTGGATACGGAAGTGGCCCGGGCCGGAGACGAAGGGTTCGCCTTTCTGCGCGTCCACTCCGACGGCCCCACGGCCCAGGCCATGACCCGGATCATCGCGCCCATTTTGGCCATGGCCGGAAGCCCGACACCGACACCGAAAGATAAGCTTTGATTTAGAAATGGTATTATTGAGCGCAACACAGACCCAGGGAGGAAGACGATGACCACGGATATGATTACCGTAACGCCGGAAACCACGCGGATTGGATGGATCGGGACCGGGGTGATGGGGGTGTCCATGTGCGGGCATCTTCTGGACGCCGGATACAAGGCCGTGGTGTTCACCCGGACCAAGGCCAAGGCTCTGCCCTTGCTGGAAAAAGGCGCAAGCTGGGCCGATTCGCCCAGGGCCGTGGCCGAAGCCGCGGACGTGGTGTTCACCATTGTCGGCTTCCCTCCGGACGTCCGGGAAGTATATTTTGGAGAGCAAGGGCTTTTGGCCGGTCTGAAATCGGGCCGGGCCTGCGTGGACATGACCACCACCAGTCCCAGTCTGGCCGTGGAGATCGCCGAAGCCGCCCGGCAACGCGGCGCGAACGCCTTGGACGCTCCGGTATCCGGAGGGGACGTGGGCGCACGGAGCGCCAAACTGTCCATCATGGTCGGCGGGGATGATGCGGCCTTTCAGACCGTGCTTTCCCTGTTCAAGCTGATGGGCGTGAACATCGTCCACCAGGGAGCGGCCGGAGCTGGCCAGCACTCCAAGATGTGCAACCAGATCATCATTGCCGGGACCATGATCGGGGTCTGCGAAAGCTTGGTCTATGCCGCGGCGGCCGGATTAGAGCCCACCAAGGTCCTGGAGTCCGTGACAAAAGGCGCGGCCAACTGTTGGAGCCTGGAAAATCTGGCCCCACGCATCCTCAAGGGCGACTACGCCCCCGGGTTCATGATCGATCACTTCATCAAGGACATGGGCATTGCCCTGGAGGAATCCCGACGCATGGGCATCCACCTGCCCGGACTGGACCTGGTGGAGCGGCTGTACAAGAAAGCCTCGGAATTGGGCCACGGTCGCGACGGCACCCAGGCCCTGTATCAGGCCTTGAAAGCAATGAAACCGTAGTCGCGTCCATGAGCAGCTCCTGATTATTCCTTATTATCGGCCCACGAGGCATTACTTGCGAATATGGCATGAGTTCATCCTGGCCGCCGGGTTCCTGACCCGGCTGGCCCCGGCCCGAATCGCCGACATCGACACTTTGGGACGAGGCGTGCGCTGGTTCCCCCTGGTTGGGCTGTACCTTGGCTTCGTCGCGGCACTGCCCTTCATGCTCGGCCTGGGCGAGGGTCGTCCATGGATTCAGGGTTGGCTGTGGCTGGGGCTGACCATGGTTTTGACGCGCGGCCTGCACTGGGACGGCTGGGTCGACCTGTGCGACGCATGGGGTAGCGGAGCCCGGGGGGAGCGATTCTGGGAGGTGCTCAAGGACAGCCGGATGGGAGCCTTCGGAGGGATGGGGCTGGTCATGGGGCTGGCGGGGTACTTGGTTCTGTTGTCGGAAGTGTTTCCGTACGGAGCGTGGGGAGTGCTGATCTGGGCTCCCGTCCTGGGACGGACCGCCGCCGTGGTCCTGGCCTGGCGGACCCGAAAGTTGGGCCGACCGGGCTTGGCCGGGATTTTCTTGACCGCTGCCACGGACCGGCGTGTAGTCTGGGTCGCTGGAACGGCCATGGCCCTGGGAATTGCGTTCGTGCCGTGGAAGGTGCTCTTATTCAGCGGCCTGCTGTGTTGCGCGGGCCTGCTGTTTTTGATCCGTCTGGCACGAATCCGGGGAGGCGTGAACGGCGACTTCCTGGGAGCCGGAATCGTCTGGGGCGAACTGAGCGTTTTTCTCGGATGGATACTCGCCGGAACATGAATCATGCCCAAGCCGTTTCAATTTTCCCTGGAAAATGTCCTGGACTACCGGCGGCAACTTGTGGACAATGCCCGGTTGGAACTGGCGGCGGCTCAGCGAGCTTATCAGGCTCAGGCCCAGAGGGTTGAACAGATTCGCGCCAAACTGGAAGAGGCCGCCAGCCGGATGGAAAGCCGCCATTTATTGCCTCCCGACGAGTTTTGGCTGTGGAGCACCTACCGGGAACGCCTTTTGCAAGATGTTCAGCGCGAAGAGCATCACCTGCAAAACTTGGCGAACCGGGTTGCCTCATGTCGGGGCGAACTGATCCAACGATCCAAGGACGCCAAGATCCTGGAACGACTCCGAAACAAAAAGGCCCTGGAATTCCATGCGCAAGAAAAAAGCAGCGAGCAAAAGGATCTCGATGAAATGGCAACCCTTCGGCACCAGTATAAAGATCTCTAACCTCCTGGCCGCAGTGGCCGTGCTGAGCATGTGCAAGCTGGTCTTTCTGGCCGTCTGGAGCGGGACCGGCGTTGCGGATTATCCGGGAAGCGCCGTGGCCGAAGCCGTCCTGGCCGCGCCGAAACCGGCCCACGCCCAGGGCTCGGCCACGGAAATCCCCGGAGCGTGGGACGTGGCCCAGGCCGGTGCGTCGGCCGACGCACCCGATGCGGCAGGCCAGAACGTCGGCGCATCGCGACAAATGGCGGCCCAGGGCGACCTCTCGGAGGAGTGGCAAAATTTGCGGCGACGTCAGGAGGAGGTTCAGCGCCAGGAACAAACCTTGCGCGCTCTGGAAAACGAACTCGACGCCAAGCTGAATCGCCTCCAGGAACTGGAGTCGCGGATTCAGGGCATGATCGAGGAAGCGGACGTGCTCAAGGACCGCAAGATCAGACATCTTGTGGACGTCTACTCCAATATGAAGCCTCGGGAGGCGGCGAAGGCGCTGGAAGCTTTGGAAGAGCCCGTGGCCGTCAAAATTTTGTCCGGCATGCGCGGCCGCAACGCCGGCGAGGTGCTCTCCTTCGTGGACGCGGAAAAAGCCGCCCGCCTGACCGAAGCCCTGACCAGGATGCAGCTTCCCTTGCAGTAAGCCGGTGACGACGTCTGATTCCTCGATACGCTTGAAATTCCAGGTCGCCTACGTTGGGACGGAATTCCACGGTTGGCAACTGCAGAACGGTGCGCGTACGGTCCAGGGATGCCTGGAAGAGGCCCTGGAACGGCTAGCCGGCCGTCCCGTCCGAGTGCATGGGGCGGGACGGACGGACGCGGGAGTCCACGCTTTGGGGCAGGTGGCCCATGTGGACGTGCCCGCGGCCCGTCGCGATCTCCCGTGGCAGCGGGCCATGAACGCGCTTTTGCCTCCGGATGTGACCATTGTCCGCCTGGAGCAGGTTTCCGAAACCTTCCACGCACGTTTCGACGCGATCCAGAAAACTTACAGCTACACCCTCTGGCATGAACCACGATGGCTGTTGCCGCAGCGCGGAGCTTACGTCTGGCGGGTCGGCGAGCTGAGCCTGGAAGCCATGAAGCAGGCGGCGCGGAAGCTGATCGGGTGCAGGGATTGGTCCGCGTTCCAAAACCAGGGCACTCCGGTCCGCAGTCCGGTGCGCACGGTGTGGGACATCCACTGCAAGGCTGGAACGTATCCGCAAGAAAGCGTTTGGTTGTTCACCGCCGACGGCTTTCTGAAGCAGATGGTCCGTAACCTCATGGGGTGTCTGGTCATGGTCGGGAAAGGCCGATTGAGCACGGACCAGGTTCTGACCATCCTCGAGCAAGGTCGTCGTGACTCGGCTCCGGCAACGGCCCCGGCTCGTGGACTGTGCCTGGAGCTGGTGGACTACGGCGACGGGTCTGGCGAGGTTTTTTGAATCCGGGTACTGTTGGACGAGGCGTACGTGGAGAAGGTTCTTCGCGACAAACAACGATTTGATGGAGAGACGTATGAAAACCATCACCCAGCCGGACGAAATCCAATCCTGGACCATGGGCCAACGTTGCGCCGGCAAACGTCTGGCCTTGGTACCGACCATGGGCTTTTTTCATGAAGGTCATCTGGCCTTGATGCGCTGGGCCAGGGAGCGTGCGGACGCGCTCCTGGTCAGCCTGTTCGTCAACCCGACCCAGTTCGGACCGCGAGAAGATCTGAAGCGTTATCCGCGTGATCCGGAACGCGACGCCCGACTGGCCGAGGAAGTGGGCGTGGACGTCCTGTTCATGCCCGAGGTCGAAGCCATGTTTCCCGACGGCCACGCCACCTGGGTGGAAGCGCCGTCTCTTTGCCGCGGGTTGTGCGCGGTGCAGCGTCCGACGCACTTTCGCGGCGTGGCCACGGTGGTCGCCAAACTGTTCGTGTTGACCAACCCGTCACTGGCCGTTTTCGGTGAAAAAGATTGGCAACAGTTGGCGGTCATCCGGCGGATCACGAGAGACCTGGACCTCCCCGTGGAGATCCATGGGCGGCCCACGGTACGCGAAGCAGACGGTCTGGCCTTGAGTTCGCGCAACGTCAACCTCTCTCCCGAGGAACGAGGCCAGGCTCCG
Organism: Desulfonatronum sp. SC1; assembly: GCF_003046795.1. Taxonomy (NCBI): domain Bacteria; kingdom Pseudomonadati; phylum Thermodesulfobacteriota; class Desulfovibrionia; order Desulfovibrionales; family Desulfonatronaceae; genus Desulfonatronum; species Desulfonatronum sp. SC1. The sequence continues at coordinate 143,297 of NZ_PZKN01000007.1, forward strand.
GCCATCCAACGAGGCCTGCTGCACGTAGCACGACTGGTCGAAGAGGGAGAGACCGACTCGAGCCTGCTGCTGTCCTCCCTGGGCGAAAGATATGCCCGGGAAATACCCCTGGGTCGCGTTGAATACCTGGCCGCGGTAGACCCGGACCAACTCTATCCCGTGGAAGAGGTGACCGGCCCGGTCCTGATCGCGGTGGCCGTACGCTTTGCCAACGCGAGGCTCATTGATAACATTTTGATTTCGAGAAAATAATGAGGATTCCATGGCGCATCGCTGTTTCATGATCGGAAAAATCCATCGGGCCACGGTCACCGAGGCCCGGGTGGATTATGAAGGCAGCTTGTCCATCTGTCCTGACCTCCTGGAGGCTTCGGGCATTCTTCCGCATGAACGGGTGGACGTGTATAATCTGACCAACGGCGAGCGGCTGCGAACCTACGCCATCCTTGGCGAACCAAGGCAAGTATGCCTGAATGGGGCCGCCGCCCTGAAGGGGGCCCCGGGCCACATGGTGATCATTGTCGCCTATGCCTGGCTCACCCTGGATGAATACGCGGAGTTACGGCCCAAGGTCGTGCTCGTGGACCCAGCGAACCGGATCGTCGCGCAGGCCGGCTGACCAAACCGAGACGGAGACCACCAGTGATCCTGAGAGACGCCCCTCCCCGCGGTCCTTTAGCCAGGCTGAAGCACTTCATCAAAGCGAATCTTCTAGCCGGGATTTTGTTTTTGACCCCGGTCCTGGCCACGTTCTTTTTTCTGCGATTCCTGTTCAACTGGGTGGACGGGATATTGCAATTTCTCCCCGCCCCCCTGCGACCGGAGAACATCCTCCCGTTCCGCATCCCCGGACTGGGGCTGATCATGCTCTTCGCCACGCTGCTTTTAACCGGTTTTTTGGTCCGCAACTACCTGGGGCGCAAACTGGTTCATATCTGGGAGCGGGTCATCGACTCTATCCCCTTGGTCAACAAGCTCTACCTAGCCGTGAAGCAGTTGGTGGAAACCATTTTCAACCGATCCCCGCAGGATTTTCAGCGGGTCGTCCTGGTTGAATTTCCCAAGGAAGGAAGTTATGCTTTGGGGTTCGTTACCGGTATCGCCACCGGCGAGACCCAACGCAAGACGAGTCACAATGTGCTCAATGTTTTTGTCCCCACTACACCAAACCCTACTTCCGGTTTTTTTCTGATGGTCCCCGAGCACTCCGTGATCCCCATGGAAATGGGCGTGGAAGACGCCTTCAAGCTGCTGGTTTCCGGCGGCATCATCAGTCCGGACAGAAAAAACAATCAGTAAGGAGGAAATGACGCATGCACGGGAACACCAATTCCTATCTCTTTACCTCGGAGTCCGTTACGGAAGGACACCCGGACAAGGTCGCGGACCAGATCTCCGATGCGGTACTGGACTGCATCATCGCCCAGGATCCCACGGCCCGCGTGGCCTGCGAAACCCTGGTGACCACCGGCTTGGCCTTCATCGCTGGTGAGATTTCCACCAACGCCTACGCGGACTTCCCCAAAATTGTCCGGGAAACCGTGCGGGAGATCGGCTACACGAGTTCCGAGATGGGCTTTGACGCGGACACCTGCGCCGTGATTTCCTCCATTGACAAGCAGTCCGTGGACATTGCCATGGGTGTGGACCGGACCAAGCCGGAGGAGCAAGGGGCCGGCGACCAGGGCATGATGTTCGGCTTCGCCGTAAATGAGACCGCGACCTTGATGCCCGCTCCGATCTTCTATTCCCACAAGCTTTCCCGCCGTTTGGCCTATGTCCGCAAGAACAACATCCTCGACTTTCTGCGCCCCGACGGCAAGACCGAGGTCTGCATCCAGTACGAGCAGGGCAAACCCAAGCGGGTCGACAACGTGGTCATCGCCTGCCAGCACAACGAGAATATCGCCTACGCGGACCTGGTGGAGGCCATCAAGAAGGAAGTCATCTTCAAGAGCCTGCCCGAGGAAATGCTCGACGAGAAAACGCGGATTTTCATCAACACCACCGGACGCTTCGTCCTGGGCGGCCCCTTGGCCGACTGCGGACTGACCGGACGCAAGATCATCCAGGACACCTACGGCGGCATGGGCAACCACGGCGGCGGGGCGTTTTCCGGCAAGGATCCGTCCAAGGTTGACCGTTCCGGAGCCTATATGGCCCGCTATATCGCCAAGAACGTGGTCGCCGCCGGCCTGGCCGATCGCTGCGAAGTGCAGGTGGCTTACGCCATCGGCGTGGCCGAGCCCATCTCCACCCTCGTCACCTCCTGGGGCACCGGCGTGGTTTCCGACGAAGTGCTGACCAAGGCGGTCCGAGAGGTTTTCGACCTGCGTCCGTTCTACATCAGCAAGCGCCTGGACCTGCAGCGGCCCATCTACAAGAAGGCCTCGATCTATGGCCACTTTGGCCGTGAAGACGTGGACTTCACCTGGGAAACCACGGACGCCGTGGCCGATCTGCGCACCGCGACCAAAATCTAGCACGATCGACTCCACGCGCCACCACCCTTCGGCATGTCAGCGATGGGTAAACAGCGCGTGGAGTTTGTTCCGCGGGATTTTTCCATGACGTACCAGGCACGCGACATCCTCCATGATTTTTGGAACAGGGCGGAGCGTCGGCTCCAGTGGCGGCTTGCCGAAATCTGGTCGTCCTGGCCCACTGTGGTCGGTCCCGAAATCGCGGATATGGCCAAACCCTTGGGTCGCAACAAGACCACACTGCTGCTGGGCGTCGAGGATCCCATGGTAATGCAGGAGATGCATTTCCACGCGCCGACGATTCTGCGAGCCGTCAATGCCGCCTTGGGAGAAAAAATCTTTGACAAGGTCCGCCTTGATCTGCTAGGAGGCCGATCTTCCTTGGTCGCGGTCGCGGATGCAATTGGAAACGCTTTGCGGGAAGGAAGAAAGACCGCTTCGCGCTTTTCGCCGGAGATATATGCGCAAGCAGGCGTGAAGCTGGAAGGAACGAACCACCCGGACAAACGGTTTTCCGCCGTCCCAGCGCTCGAGCGTTGTTACCGGAAATATGTTCGATCGCTTGAACAGGTGAAATCGCGTACCGAAAACGAACCATGCGCGGCAACAACGAACCGGGTGGATGGCCGCCCCGAGTGAGATAGTGAAGGAGAAAGGAATGAGTGAGGAAAAGAATATTGTTTTGAAAAAACCCTTGGACAAGATGACCGCCAAGGAACTTCGAGAATTGTGCATTTCTCAAATTCCCCAGATTACCGGGGCCAGCGGAATGGATAAAGACGCCCTCGTGGTCGCCGTGCGTGAAGCTCTTGGCTTCAGTACGGACGAAGAGAACAAAGGACCGTCTCCATATAAAGACCAGATTTGGTCGTTGAAGCGTCAGGTACGCACGCTGCGCACAGAAAAAGATCAACTGCCCAGCACCCAGCGCAAGGACCGGAATCGCTTGCGCCGCAAGATCAATCTGTTGAAAAAGCGGACTCGACGTTTAGCGGCCGCTGCATAGCGATTTTCGGAATTATTCTTTTCGGTATTATCCGGAAAATAGGTTTTCACGGGAATATTGTTGACAAGCGATCCCCTTTTGCTTAGTTGTACGTACTTCGCGTTGGGGGATCGTCTAGCGGCAGGACTACGGACTCTGACTCCGTCAACCTAGGTTCAAATCCTAGTCCCCCAGCCACACCTACCCAGCGTCCCCATCGTCTAGCCTGGTCCAGGACATCGGCCTTTCACGCCGGTAACAGGGGTTCGAATCCCCTTGGGGACGCCAATAAAAATCAAAGGGTTGCAAGCAATCATGCTTGCAACCCTTTTTCTTTTCCAACCCTATTTCAAACCTCTAGGGCCAGTTTCCAACTTTTTTGCCTTGAGATTTTCCTTGTCATGAATTTCCATCTGAAGCGATTCTGGATGTCTTCCATCCCGGTCGCTCCATGACCTGGCTCTTATACGCATCT